>JANLHP010000001.1 GCA_024654445.1 Candidatus Curtissbacteria bacterium
ATCATCTCCGCGATTCTCGGGTCACTATCCGTTTTACTCATATCTCGCGTCGTATCCAAAGAAAACGGCGGCACAGGCTCATTCCTTACAATAGTCTTCACATAAGCCTGGAATCTTTCAACGTTAATTAAATCTGTTTCGTTAAATACAGGCGTAAATTCGTGCTGCAAGTAATTCGCGTCGGTTACACCAATTCTAAAACTCATAATCGTACCCACGTTACCAAAAATTGCGTTTTTAACTTCTTCTTCGATCTGACCGATAAACTGATTGGCAACAATAAGGTTCAGGTGGAATTTTCGAGCCTCTGCCAAAATGTCGGCAAAAGTTTCTGTCGCAAAGTTCTGGAACTCGTCAACGTACAGGAAAAAGTCGGGCCTTTGGTCTTCCGGCACATCCTGGCGTGACATAGCGGCAACCAGGATTTTCGGCACCAGAACTAGACCCAAGAAGTTCGAATTCTCCTCCCCCATTCTTCCTTTTGAAAGGTTAACGAGAAGAATTTTTCTATTGTCCATTACATCACGAAGGGAAAACGCGCTTTTTGATTGCCCGATAATGTTTCTCATCATTCTGTCTGTAACGAATCTGCCAAACTTGGAAACGATGTAGTCTAACACCTCGGATTTGTGGAAGTCCGTAGTCTGCGCGATCTGATCCGTCCAGTAGCGTCTGACTACCGGGTCTTCGACCTTAGGTAACAACTCTTGCACGAACCGCGCATCAGTCAAAATCCTCACGATCTCAACAAACGTATTTCCAGGTTCACACATAACGGTAAGCATCGCGTTTCTAATCGCGTGCTCAAACCTCGGACCGATAATACCCGTCTTGTGAGGATCATAAAGTTTGTACATCAAACCAACGATATTGCTTGCGATAAAGTGCTTTTCCTGCTCGCTCGAAGCTTCTAACATGTTCATTCCAAGCGGTCTTTCGGTGTCTGCCGGGTTAAAGTAAATAACATCTTCCGCTCTCTCCGGCGGAATTTGTGAAAGTAAATCCTCCGCCGCGTCTCCGTGAGGATCGATAAACGCCACACCGTGACCAGCTTTAATATCCTGCATCGCCAAATACTTCAACGTCTCGGTCTTTCCGGTTCCGGTTTTTCCGATGATGTACATATGTCTTCGCCTGTCATCATCGCTAATAAAGACTTCCTTCGTGGTCCCCCTGTAAACACTCTTTCCAAGATGAAGCCCAGAAGCCGGAATTTGCGCTGGAGCTGGCGCACGTTTGGCATTTACCCAGAAAATTCCTGGTGTCTCAACGGCCTTATTTGGCAAGTGGAAAAGTGTTGCCAACTCTTCCGAATTCAAGAGACCCAATTTGCCCATTAACGGTTGATACCTGTAAACAAAATCGATAAGAAATTGCTTTTTAAATCTGATTTTGGCGCCAGTGAAACCGTTGTATTCCGAACTAAACTGCGCAAACGTCGATTTAATATTATCCAAATGAACTTTTGCTTCAGCTTCAGTCTTAGCAGAAACTACAATTCTGACCAGAACCTCAAATCCTGGTTTTGAAACCTTATTTTCGACTGCTTCCATCTTCTTAGGGTCTGGAACACTTTTGCCTTCACTTTTAAGTTCAGCCTGTTTGGTTTTGGAGACAAACTTTTTGCCCGCAGCTTTCCACTTTCCTGCAGCAGGAACAGCTATTATCTGAATTGCGGCACCCTCACCCGGGTTCATCTTCGCAAGAGCAGAAGTAATTTGCGCCAAAGGGTCTGTAACCAAATCCTTGTAAGTTTTAATAGGATAATAGCTCGAACTCTTAAGCTTCAGCGCAGCGTACGCAAGCTTTCCTTCTTCGGAAAATATATTGTATTCCTCGACTTCTCTTACGTCGGCACCCGGATACGCTCCATGAATTTGTTTCTCGACCAAATCCTGCAGCGATTTTGGACACGAAATATAAAATTTCATTTCCTCCGGCAGCGCTACAATTTCAAAAGAAAAATGGTCTTGAGGCTTCAAAAAAGAGAAATTCCCCCCTTTATAAATAGAGGCAAGAGAAGAAAACATTTGCTCGGCAGCATCAATTTTGGTTTCGTTGTCGCGAGGCACGGCAACCTGCAGCAAAACGAAGTCTAAAGATTTCGCTTCCCTATCTTTATTCCTCATCCAAATAATCCAGGCCCAGGCTATTAAAAACGTAATCCCGCCCAAAACAACCAAAATAAGCGCCAAAAACCCTAGGGCGCTTAGAAATAATTGAAAAGCTCCCGTTGCGTCTATTTGTCCTAACGAAGTTGATCCTTCATCAATCGGCATTTTTTACTCCTTCTTGTCCTCCGAAGCTTTAGCGACGGAGGATCTAAATACTATTTTCATGGCGTGTTTGTGTGCCATCTTAATTAATCTGCCTATCATTATCCCAAGCGCCGCAAGACTAGAAACTCCGATAATAGATTTATCACTAACACTTCCGACGACTTTAGTTTTCTTACCTTCCTGGTATTCATTTTCGCTAAAATTTAAGTTCAGAGTTGAACCTTGCCTGACAACATCGTTCGCTTCCTCAGTTGGATTCACTACCCCCATTTCCTTAACCTCCGGGGAAAGTTCCGGATCAAAATCAGCAGCTTTCGCTTCTGGGACCGTACTCAAAACCTTTTCCAGCGCTTCTTTGTCCTGAGCCTCCGAAACGCTCTTTATCTCAGAAATCATCGCGGCTTCCTCTTCTCTTTGCGCTTGCGTTGGTTCTTGCTCTTTATTGCCGGAAGAACCCACAGGCCCAATGCTATCATCAGGAAGATCGGCTGGTGGACTATTAATACCTCCAGGTTGAGGTGCATCATCGGCAACAGACATCGTGCTGTAATTTTAGCAGAAATTGGAACCTAGTTGGAACGCAAGAGTCAGCGGGATCGAGACGATTTTTTTACGAACACAAAATCATAAACAAATCCCATCAAACTACCAGTTAAAGGACCTATTATCCATACAACCAGTGCGCCGTAGGACCCGGAAATCAAAGATGCCCCAATTACTTTAGCCGGGTTTAAAACACCTCCGGAAATTGGACTTGCGACAAGAAAGGAACAAAGAACAGTAAACCCGACAACTAACGGCCCAAAACTAACCGGGCCACGCCTATCCACTAAAGTTGCAAAGTATCCAAAGACCAATATCGCGGTAAGCACTGCTTCAACGATAACCGCAAGTTGCATACTCACGCCACCGCCTGTAACTTGCGCACCTAAAGAAAATTTCAATCCTTCTTGCCCAAAAATTAAAAATAGCAACAGGGCTGCGAGTAATCCTCCAGTAACTTGAGCGAGAATGTAAATTACTGCGGAAACTCCGTTTATCTTTCTTGTAAGCCAAAGTGCAAGTGTAATTGCGGGATTCAAATGTCCACCCGAGAGATGAACCGTCCCAAAAACCATGGCAGTATACACAAAGCCTGTCGCGATCGCAACCCCAACCACGCCTAATTCTCCATAGAAAATGTTCACGAGTACCGCAAGGAGCGAAACGAACACAAAAACAAAAGTTCCGATTCCCTCCGCGACATAAGCGCGCCAATTTGCTTGCGGTTCTTTAAATAGTTTATAAGCCACAAACAAATTAGATCATCAACAAGAAGGTATTGTCAATTCATCTTTGCCTCAAAAGTATATAATTGTACATTAAGTTTTAAATGAGAATCGCACAGCTATCTCCGCTAATTGAAAGCGTACCCCCTAGAAGATACGGCGGTACGGAAAGAGTAGTCCATCTTCTAACTGAAGAACTCGTAAAACGTGGCCACGATGTTACCCTTTTTGCGAGCGGCGACTCCCAAACTTCAGCCAAACTCGTCGCAACCAGCCCACATTCTTTGCGCCAAATGTACACTGCCGACGAGAAACCTTTCACAATGTTAAACGTCGCCAAAGCTTACAAAAACGCGGGCGATTTCGACATCATCCACAACCATCTCGATTTCTTCCCTCTCCCAACGGCCTACTTTTCGAAAACTCCGACTGTTACCACTCTTCACGGCGCTTTCAATACCGAAAACCGAGTTATCTTCGAAGAATATCCAAAACTCCCATACGTTTCCATTTCCCGCGCTCAAAGGGTTAACGGTCCTCCTCTTAAATGGGTTGCCAACATATACCACGGAATCGATGTCAAAAAATTCCCTTTTGGTCCTAAACCAAAAGATTATCTCCTTTTTGTGGGTAGAATGTCCCTAGAAAAAGGCGCCCACATTGCAATCGACATCGCAAACGCTGTTGGAAAAGAGTTAATCATGGCCGCAAAACTCGACAAGATAGACTTTGACTACTTCAATAAATACGTCGCCCCCCGTCTCTCCTCAAGCAACGTCAGATGGTTGGGCGAAGTCGAAGAAAACGAAAGAAATAAACTGATGTCAGAAGCTCTTTGCCTACTCCATCCAGTAACCTGGAGAGAACCATTCGGCTTGACCTTAATAGAGGCAATGGCCACCGGTTGTCCTGTTATTGCTTACAAACGCGGTTCAATTCCCGAAATAATCGTTAACAAAAAAACCGGCTTTATCGTCGAGAAAGAAAAAGAAATGATAAAAGCTATCAGAAACGTAAAATCAATCAAAAGAAGAGATTGCCGCAGCCACGTCGAGAAAAAATTCAGCATCAAGAAAATGGTCGACTCTTACGAAAATCTATACACAAAGCTAGTTGAGAAAAATAAAAAAAGAAACAAAACCCTCTAAAGCTTACTCCGAAGTATTTTCTGGTCCTCGGTTGCGGTACGTTTTAATAAACTCTTCAATCCTGACATAATCCGGCTCCTCCATCTTAAGAAGTCTTCCCCAAGCGGCTACTACGATTTTTGAATCATTAACCTCTCTTGGCGTCATAATCATTTTCCAGTCATCCTTGTTAACGATTTCTTTCAGCTTGTTCAAAACATCAGCAGAGATTTCCTTCTTATAAGAAATCCAGATATTGCCATGTTCCAAGTTATGAACCACTCTCTCGTCAGGAAGTTCAGTTTCGTAAATACCATTTTTGGCAGGAGTAGACCAATGTTGGCCTGACGTTGGAGGGTTAGAATTGTAATCGGCAGATTTTGTTGCTTCTGAAATATGTTCTCTTCCTGCTATCGGAAAAACTTGCACTCCTTCAACTTCCTTAGAAACCTCAGCCGGTTTCAATTCATCATTGGTGTTTGTGGAGTTTTTCGAAAAAAACCAGATTCCTATAACTAAAATCACCAGAGTCGGCAATATAAACCAGACGGCTATCGGAACTCTTCTCATTCAACAACCACCGTACCTTTCGTGCTCGCATTCAAGTGATCATGGTATCCCCAGCTACCTGTTTTGGTTACTGTAACCGAAGAAGATTCGCCAGGTGCAAGCACAATTGTCACTTGTCCATTCGTAATCTCTCGATTTGCGGTATGCGTCGGGTGTGGATCCGAAGCTACTTGTATTGTGGCTGAAGAATTGTTAACCCAGTTTATCGTCCCGCCAGATTTAACCTTCGCGCTTTGAGATGAAAAACCACTATCCGTCATCGCGATAGTTATACTTTGTGAATCTCCGGTGTCGCTTTGATTGTTACTAGATGGGAATGTATTTTGTGTAGAGTCGACGGTCGTATTATTACTCGTCTTCTTACAAGCGGAAAGAACGAGCCCAAGAACGATTACCAAACCAATTATCGAAATTTTCTTATAAAGAATATCAAACACCTCCTCTCGACTTTACGTTCTGACTAATTTAACAAATAGAATCATTTTTGGCAACAAGAATTGCAATTAAATTCCAATCATCAAGCACCAAAATATCAAACAATATTTAAATACGAATGTTCTAAATTAAAATTTAGAATTTATTATTTTGAACATTATAATTTGTTTGAGATTTGGAATTTGTTGTTTGGAGTTTTATCCGTAATGGGTATTTATAATCTGTTGGCAGATCCAAAGACGTCAATTTTTGCTTCAACCACGGCAGCGATTGCCAAAATTACGTCTGGCGTCAAATTATAATAAGCGTATTCTTTTGGATTTTCTTCAAAACTTTCAGAAAACGCATCCTTAAAAGCGCTCCTCAACTCTGTATTCACATTAACCTTGACTATTCCACCCACATTTATTGCCTCTTTTACCTGGTCTGCTGCAATTCCAGAACCTCCATGCATCGCGATAAAAGTATCTCCAACCGCCTCTCTTATCTCCTTCAAAAGAGACATGTCTAAATCGGGCTCAATAGGAAAAGTCCCGTGAACGTTCCCAAAAATTGGCGCCAGAATATCCACACCCGTCTTTGTCACAAATTCCGCAGCCCCTTTCGGATCTGTGTACGATTTCGAGAGCTCTTCCAAATCAATCTCTTCTGTGTGCACCTGGCTGGAACCAGCAATTCTGTTAAACTCTCCTTCGACCAAAACACCTTTTGCATGAGCAGCACTAACCACTTTTTTAGCTTCTTCTATATTTTCTTCAAAACCAAGATCGCTTCCGTCAAAATGAACGTTATCAAATCCTCCGATCTCAATCACCTTCAAGGTTTGCTCTGATTTTTTTGAATGGTCCAGATTCAAAAGCAGAGGAATCTTGTATTCTTCCCGCGCGTTTTTTACCAAATCGACTATATTTTCCAGCCCAAAATAATCAACTTCTCCTTGGGAAAATTCGACTATGATCGGAGATTTTCTCGAAACTGCTGCCGTGCAAACAGCTTTTAAAATATCGAGGTTATCTATATTAAACGCACCTATTGCGAAATTTTCAGCTCTCGCTTTAGTAAGCCAATCCTTTGAGGTCATTTGCTTTTGAGTTGTTTATACGCAGTGTAAATCCTAAGGCCCACGCCCCAGTTTATAGCAGCCATTAGAAGATAAGGCAACCAGAAAACAGATTTCAAAGTATTCGCAGCTCCACCCAATTCGAAGCCTTCGATTACAAAAACGACCATTACGACAAATTCAAAAATAGAAATAAGCGTCAAAAGCGCAATTGCTCTAAACGTCCCATAAAACCACAAAAGTGCTGCAGGCGTAAACATAACTAACCCTAAAGTCATCGCATTAAATATTTGCCTACTCACCACAAAATCCCAAATATTTAAAAATACAAATATAAAAAGAAAATTTAACTTCGCAAGGTCACGGTCTATTTTTCTTGTAGGTTTAAAAAAAACTTTCAGTTTAACCATTTTCGACCCTATCAACCCTCTCAATCTTCTCGACCCTTCTTGCATGTCTTTCTTCACCGGTAAATTGAGTTTCGAGCCATAAATCAACAGCTTCTTTTGCTTCATCCCCACTCAAGTAGCTTGCTCCGAGCGATAAGATATTGCAGTCATTGTGATCCTTCGATCGTCTCACAATATCCAAATTGCCCCCATAAAATAGCGCTGCTCGAGCGCCCTTTGCTTTGTTTGCAACTATCGCCTCTCCCTGGCCGCTTGCTCCAAGTATTATTCCGAAAGAGCCCGGATTAGAAACAACTTTCTGAGCACATGGGTAAATAAAGTCAGGATAATCGTCATCCTTGTCAAAAGTTTTCGCCCCACAATCCTCTACGTCGTGACCTTTCAACTTAAGATGGTCAATCAAAGCTCTTTTAAGCTCAAAGCCTGCATGGTCAGAAGCAATAAATATCTTCACTTTAAAAAGAGGCGCTTGTGGCACCTCTATATCCAGCTTACTAAGTTACAGGTAAGAATCGCAAATCCTTTAGGAATTAATAACTAGGTCTTTCAAGTCAAAGCTGGGATCGTCAAGCTTGTCTTTGTTAGCAGATATATCTGTTTTTGACTTTATAGCAGCTGTCAGAGGCGAAACTTCCATCGGATTATTAATGATCGTCGCGCCAACAATTCTCATCACTCCACCAATTGTTTTGATGTAAATTTGCGTCATTTTCCCGGCTTCTACCGACCCCCTAGGAACAACTTCGTCCGCGAAATCAGCTTCCGTCACCCCCATGAAGGAACACGCACCATCAAAAAAGTTAATCGAATATGAAGACGCTGTCTCAAAAATTGTCCTTTGACCTCCCATATTCTTTCCTACAATATTTCCCTGATTTGTAGCATTCGCCCAATTGCCAAGAACATGCTGCCTTTCAAAAATCACATCATTAAACTCTGCACAGTCCCCTGCAGCAAAAACATCAGGCAAATTCGTCTCCAAATACTCGTTAGTTTTAATCGCACGTCCAATTTCTATCCCCGAACCCTCAAGCCATTCAAGATTTGGCCTGATTCCAACCCCAATCCCAACAACCTGCGCATCAAGCCTCTTACCCGATTTAGTTACCACCGCACCCACTCTTTTGTCTGAGTTGTCATTCCCGCGAAAGCGGGAATCTATTTTGTCAGGAAATTCAGGGTCTAGCCGAGAATGACTGGAAGAAGGTTCAAACCTTTCGACTTCTTTTCCCGTCAAAACCTTGACTCCATTTCGCTCCAAAACAGCAACCAAAACCCTGCTCGAATCTTCGTCCAATTTCCCTTCCCAAAAATACTTTTCTCTTACCAAAATTGTAACGTCAGAAACCCCATTTAATTTGAAACAACTCGCAAACTCAAGACCTATAAATCCTCCTCCAATAATCACACCCCTTTGACTCTTTTTAGCTGCATTAATTATCTTGTCAGCATCATCAACCGTCCTCATGTATAAAATGTTTGCAAGATCCGCACCAGCTACTTCAAATGGTATCACCCGTCCTCCAACTGCTATCAACAATTTCCCATACTGATATTCATCACCTTTATCATCAACAACTTTGTGATTCTGAGGATCGAGTTTAACCGCTTTTACACCTTTCAAAAGATCTATTTTCTTATCCGTGTACCACTCAGGCTTTTTCAAAAAAACCTGTTCGCGGGTAACTTTTCCCCGAATATAATGTGGAAGCAGAACTCTGGAGTATTGTTCGTGATCTTCGTCCTCGATAATTGTGATAGTAGAATCAGGAGAGAGTCCACGAATAACTTCTGCAGCCGTAGTTCCTGCGGCAGACCCGCCTATTATTAAGAAGTCAACATTCATGAAATTAAATAGCGGCACTAAGGCCGAGGTAATTAAGAACTTCGCCCGCGAGAAATCCAATACCCGCGGCAATTATTCCAACAATTATTGTCTCGCCAATCTTCCCACCCAAGTTTCTTCTATTTAATGTCCATCTCATAAAACCAATCAGTCCCATAACTATAATGGCAACAATAATCGACATAATAAGAGCTCGAGTAGCTGGTCTAAAAAGAATAAAAGGTAGAAGCGGCGGAAATCCTCCCAATAAATAAAAGGCGCCGATAATTACGCCCGAAATAATTGGATTATTTTCGCTGTGAGCTTCTTCTTTAGATTCATAAAATTCCCTTTGAGATTTAACAGCCAGATAATTTCCCAGCGCCATAGATGCTCCACCTGCAATAATGGTTAACGCCCCGGCAATTACAACTATAGTTTGGTCGCTAACTGCTCCTGCAATACCTACAAGAAAACCGATCGAAGTCACTACTCCGTCGTTTGCGCCAAAAACAATTTCTCTTAAAAATTCTCCCCGAATAGGTTTCGCTACGCTCTTTTCCTCGTCGCTCATATCAATATTCTAGCATTTCAAAATTTGTAATTGGTATTATTGGTACTTAATTGAAATTACCGACATAGTCGGTCAGGGGTATTCTTGTTCTCCGGTTTCTTCGTCAACCAGAATAATCGCTTTTGTTGGGCATGATTCCGCAGCAAGTTTTATCATTTCCGGCGGATCACCCTCACCCTCCAAAACAACCGCTTTATTTTCAGAATCGAGTGCAAAAGTTTTCATCGCCAAAGCAACACAGCTTGCAGCGCCTATGCACAAATCCCGATCTACAGTAATTTTCCACTTCTTCATACCTTCGGTATTAACTAATTTAAACTAATATCATTCATTCAAATTTGTAGCCTGCTTTGCAGGCAATTCGCTCATATTCGTTACTTTCCGAAGCGCTTCCAGTGCCAAAAAGGCACACTTTAACCTTGCCGGTGCAACTGGTCCACCAAGCATTTCCAAAACATCGTCTCCGATAAGTTTAGAAACGGTTCTGACAGATTTACCTTTAACATTATCCGAAAGAATCGACGCCGATGCAATCGAGATGGCGCAGCCATTGCCAATAAACGAAATGTCTGCAATCTTCCCTTTGTTGATTTTAAAAAACAAAGTCAACTCGTCCCCACATAATGGATTTACCTGATCCACGACTAAATCAGCACCTCTCATCACTCCAAAATTCAAAGGATTCTGCCAATGTTCAAGTATTTCTTCCCGATATAAATCATTCATATTAAACTCGAATTTCGTTTTTCGATAGAAAACGCGACCATATCGAAACACGGAACAATTTTCAAATTCTCAAATTTTCTAAATGTTTTGAATTTTTAGCTTTTGTCATTCGAGTTTGTTTCGGATTTCGTGCTTCGTATTTCGGATTTATTTTGAAGGTTGCAAGTACCTTTAAAATACCTTCAAAGAGCGCATCGACGTCTTCTTTTGTGTTGTAGATATAAAAACTTGCCCTCGCTGCAGAAGAAATTCCCAAAAATCTCATCAAAGGTTGAGCACAGTGATGACCGGACCTAATGGCAATCCCTTCAGAATCAAGAATCGACGCCACATCATGCGCATGTATCTTCCCAACATTAAAAGCAACCACTCCACCTCGTTTTTTAACATCTTTCGGGCCCAAAATTATAACTTCCGAAATCTTTGATAATTTTTCAATAGTGTATTGGGTCAGCTCCATTTCGTGGTCCCTCACCTTACTCATACCAATCGCATTGAGGTATTCTGTAGCCTCCCCCAACGCTACTGCTCCTGCAATATTTGGCGTCCCAGCCTCGAACTTCCAAGGTAATTCATTCCAGCTCGATTTATCGAATTCAACTTCCGAAATCATTTCTCCTCCAAACAAAAACGGGGGCATCTCCTCTAAAAGTTGCCTCTTCCCCCACAAAACCCCTATTCCCGTTGGCCCCAACATTTTGTGTCCCGTAAAAACATAAAAATCTGCACCCAATTTTGGAATGTCGACTTTCATATGTGGAACCGCTTGCGCTCCATCAATCAAGACCTTCGCCCTCGGAGCTCCCCGATGAACAATTAACGATAAACGATGAACATCATTGATTGTTCCAAGAACATTAGATACATGGAAAAATGTGACCAGTTTTGTCTTTTTTGTCAGTGCTCCTTTAAAAGCAACTAAATCAACTTCCCCATTTTCATCTACGGGTACTATTTTCAAAACCGCCCCATTTTCTATCGCCAACTGCTGCCAAACAACAAAATTAGAATGATGTTCCGCAACCGTTAAAACTATCTCGTCATCTTTTTCGATATTCAGTCTTCCCCAACTGTAAGCAACCAAATTAATCGCTTCCGTCGCGTTCCTAACAAAAATAATCTCTGCAACGTCTTTTACGCCCACAAATTCCGCGACTCTTTTTCTTGCAAGTTCGTATTCTTCGGTCGCTTCCACGGAAAGAGTATGAATTCCTCGATGAACGTTTGCATTATGGCTCGTGTAGTAATGCTGAATCATTTCAAGCACTTGTTTTGGCTTCTGGCTTGTCGCGGCACTATCCAGATAAACCAGCCTTTTGCCATTAACCTTACGCTCCAGAATTGGAAAATCTTTTAAAATTTGTTGGGAATTCATTTTAGGGTGACTTCTACCTTAAGTTTCGACATATACATCATCGTTTTCCACAAATACCTTGTACGTTTTCAGATCCTCAAATGCTGGAGGCAGTAAAACTTTTCCTGTTCTAATATCAAACCTCGAACCATGACAATCGCATTCCGTCTCATAATCGGACAATTTGCCGCCTTCGTAACTCAAATTACACTCTTCGTGAGTACAAATATCGCTTGTCGCGTACCACTCATCGCTAGCTGTATGGTACAAAGCGACCAAATCATCACCAATTTTGACCTGCTTCACTTTCCCTTTTTCTACTTCCGAAATTGTCGCAACTTTAACTTTTGACAATGAGGTCACCTCCATTGTCACCCGCCAAAGATCGCTCTTTGGCACGTTTTCGAACAGAATCTGAAGTGCCAAAGTAAGATCGGGCGGGTTTCCCTAACTTTTCCTGAATTGGATTTATAAATCCCTGAATCAGCATCTTTTCGGCTTGAGATCTACTTAGTCCTCGGCTCATTAAATAAAAAATCATCTGTTCGTCCACTTTACCTACAGTCGCGGCATGCCCTGCTTTAACGTCCTGCTCCAGAATCTCAAGGGCTGGTGTGTCATCCCCCATTTTCGCGTCATCAAACAAAAGCGCGTCACTCCTCAAGTACGCGTCCGACCCCTTCGCCCCGTTTTCTATCCTGACCATTCCCCGGAAAGCAAAAGTCGATCTGTTTTTTAAAACCGCCCGCACATTTACGTTCGATTTTGTATTTGGCGCAGCATGAACTATGTTCGCATCGAGTGATCTTTCATCCGTTCCTGTGCCCAAAACTAGCCCTACAACCTCCACTTCCGCATTTTCTCCCGCCAAAATAACATCCAAAGTTTTATCTACAGATAAGTCGAGAGCAATCAACTTTTTCTGATTTTCTCCAACCTTAATTAACTTCATGCCGCCTCTTTTCTCAAATCCTCAAATGCTTCTCTCAACTCAACGTTATCCATTCCTCCCTGGTCAAAATAAGACTGGTTCAATTCCGAGAAACCCCTAGCAGCGTCTTCTACAAAATCGTGAAATTCTCTTCCGGCTTCTATCTCTTTAATTGCAATTCCGAACATAAATTGTCCAATTGAATCGATCTGGCCAAAGTTTAGCTTCACCTTCCCCGCAGTGTATCCTTCTCCTTTAGGCTTAGAAAAAAATTGAAACTTTCTATGTATATCCTCGAAGTTCCTTGTCCCAGGTCTGTACATAGCTAAAGCAACGTTCGTACCTATAAAACTCATTGATTCCGCCGATAGGAAAACGTCTTGGAAACCTCGCCTCGCTAGAATCATTTCGGCCTCACCCAGAACAACCCCAGCATCCATATCCGGCGTCATCCAACACTCCCCTCCATATTTAGTTGAATTAGCCGATTTAACTCCACGGCATACTCCAAGGGAATCTCTTTGACGATTGGTTCGATGAACCCATTTACGATTAAAGAAGTAGCTTCAACTTCCGTCAAACCTCTGCTCATCAAATAGAAAAGCTGCTCAGCACCAACTCTACTGACGCTAGCTTCGTGTCCAATCGTCACGTCATCTTCATCTACTTGCATCGTCGGGTATGTATCACTTCGAGACGCGGGGGCGATCAAAAGCGCATCGCAACGAACATTACATTTAACTCCCTTCGCGTTTTTAATTACTTTAACCAAACCCCGATAACTCGTCCTTCCACTTCCAACGCTTACAGATTTAGAATTTATTTCCCCTGTCGTTTCCGGCGCCAAAAACATCAGCTTTCCTCCTGCATCCTGGTGTTGTCCGCTGTTTGCCAAAGCCAAAGATAATACTTCTCCCCGCGCCTTTCTTCCAACCAAATAGCAACTTGGATATTTCATCGTGATCTTACTCCCCAAGTTACCGTCCACCCATTCCATTGTTCCTTCTTCTTCGACAAAAGCCCTCTTTGTAACCAAGTTGTAAACGTTATTCGACCAGTTTTGGATGGTTGTATAGCGGCACCTTGCACCCTTTTTTACAAAGATCTCGACGACCGCGGCATGGAGGGAATCTGTCGAGTAAACGGGTGCCGTACAACCTTCAACGTAGTGAACATACGCGCCTTCATCTACAATAATCAGCGTTCTTTCAAACTGCCCCATATTTGCAGCATTGATCCTAAAATAAGCCTGAAGCGGAATATCTACGCTAACCCCCGGCGGTACATATATAAAGGAACCTCCGGACCAAACAGCGCTATTTAATGCAGCAAATTTGTTGTCCGCGGGTGGAATACTTCTGCCGAAATATTGTTTAACCAGATCACCGTATTCCCGAAGACCTGTATCCATGTCCGTAAAAATAACGCCCATGTCTTCCCACTTTTTCTGAAACGAATGATAAACGGATTCGCTTTCATACTGAGCGGTAACTCCACCCAAAAAGTTCTTTTCCGCCTCCGGAATTCCAATCGCCTTATACGTGTCGAGGATTTCTTTAGGCAAGTCTTCCCACGTCTTTCCCTGATTTTGCATAGGCTTTATGTAGTAATAAATATCGTCGAAGTTAATCGTCGAAAGGTTCGCTCCCCAATTTGGCATTCTTTTACTCGTAAAAATATCCAGAGCCCTCAGTCGAAACTCCCTCATCCATTGCGGCTCGTTCTTCATTCCGCTAATTTGCTCCACAACTCCACGGTCCAAGCCCTTCTTGCTCTTAAAAACATAGTTCTCCGGTTTGGAGAACCCGTAACGATAATCAGAAACCGGTAAAACTACATTGCTCGCCATTATTGTTCTCCTTTCTTTGTCATTCTGGAGCGAAGCGATAGAATCTCTTCTTTAGATCCTATCGTGGCCGTTGCCACTCCAGGATGACGATCTGCTTGGAACTTTTGATAACCATCCTCTTCAATTTCTTGCGCCAATTTCTGCTTTCCGGATTTAATAATCTTCCCGTCGACCATCACATGCACAAAATCCGCCTTTAAATATTTAAGAATCCGAGCGTAATGAGTAATCAACACAACAGAAGATTTTGGATTTTCGCGTCGAAACTTTTTAATTGCCTCAGCTACCAATCTCAAAGCATCAATATCCAAACCGCTGTCAATTTCGTCCAAAATAACAAGTTTTGGCTTCAAAGCCATCATCTGCAAAATCTCATTCCTCTTTTTCTCTCCCCCGCTAAACCCCTCATTCAAACTCCGTCTCAAGAAATCATCTGAAAACTTTAAAGAAGAAGCGTATTCAAGGAGCTCTTGCCTAAACTCAGCTAACTTGGACAAACCCTTGTCATCCTGAACGGAGTGAAGGATCTTGCCTTTTCCATTTCTGAGATTCTTCGCTTCGCTCAGAATGACACCCTGCCGAGCTTTTCTGAGAAAGCTAAAAACTGATACTCCCGGAACTTCAACAGGGTGCTGAAACCCCAAAAACACGCCTAATTTTGCCCTCTTGTCGGGTGTTAGCTTGTTAACCCTCTTTCCGTTAACGCTGATGGTTCCCCCATTAACTACATAAGAAGGGTGCCCTGCTATAACTTGAGACAAAGTCGATTTTCCACTTCCGTTTGGTCCCATAATCACGTGTAGCTGGCCGCTACCAACCGAAAGGTCAACACCCTTTAAGATCTCTTTATCTACAATCGAAGCTTTCAAATTCTTAACCTTAAGCATTGCCGGCAGCCTTTCCTGTTAATCTTTGGAGTAACCCAATAAGATCATTTGCGCTTATTCCCTGATCTTCAAAATCCTCTCGCCCATTAAAAACTGTGGCCAGTACTCTTAGAGCTTCCAGTAATTGTTCAGGTCCATCGATTGGAAAACCTAAAGTGTACTCGTCAAACTCGCCTTCTAAGCCATCATCTTCTCTTTTCTCTACTAAAAATCTTTGGGGAAGCGTACCCTCTTCATAATCATGACCGACCCAAACGGATGGAAGAAAAGGCTTAAGACCTCTTTCTTCGGCTTTTTGCTGAACAGATTTCCAAAACGCCAGTTGCGCTTCCCTTTGGCGAGCCGATTGAAGATCAGTAAAATGTATCCTATCTTTTGCATCGAAGCTCCCGGTTTCAGTCATTTATTTAATGTTTCGTAATCTTCTTTTGGAATTTCGTGGATGTTTCCTTGAAAGCCTAATTTCCAATATTTTGCAGGCCATTTTTTTAAATAAACAAGCTTTTCTTTAAATTCCTCCGCACTTACATACTTATCCTCCGGCAATTTCACTTCGAACTTAATATCAAATCTCCACGGGTGAGTCTCCCCCGGTTTTTCTACAGGAAACATTTTCTTTTCATCGTATTTAGACTTGGATTTAAACTCCGCCACCCCACCAAACTTCCCAATCTTCGTCAGATAAAACACAACTTTGTCTCCCGGTTCGACTTTTTCGGCAAAGTTCTTTCTCCTCGCCTTCATCGCCGCGATATTTTTCGCTTTCATTACCTCAAAATTGTTCGGATCTGTAACTAAAAGCCAATATTTTGTCATGTCTGTCTCAACTTTCTCCAATGATCACTATTCAAAAATTCATAACCCATATCTATCAATCTCCTTCTCTGAAAGCTAATGGAGTCAACCAAACCAGGTATATCTTTAATAAATTGTTCTCTTACATGATCCTCGGGGTTTACCATTAAACCAGGAGGGATATTAATCACATGAATAGCTTTCTTCTTGTTCATGTAGACAGATGTACTTACGGGTTCGGCTGGAGATGTCTGGAATGCCTCAAGTCGAATGTCACCAGTTTCAATAGCCCTAATTAAGAAACTCACACCACTAAAAATAAGCATTTCTTGCTGTGGGTCAACGTCAATAGGAACTTTGCCATCTTGATAATCCTTTAGCCAGCCCAGAACCTTTTTTCCGAGCGCTTCTTGAAACGTTATTTCACCATTCGAGTTTTTATCTTTTTCTCCCATAGATAATTCTTATGCCACCAAGTCTGCGACAGTTTTTTCCCTAATTGTTGCCTCAAGCTGTTCTTTCATTTCCATCCACATGTCGCGTCCACCGCAATTACACTCATGATCGTCGTCGAAACATTCCCCTTTTACCAAGTCACCATCCAAAATCTGCAAAACATCCAAAATCTTTATATTTTCCGGCTTTTTTGCCAGCCTGTAGCCACCGCGTATCCCTTCTTTCGAAGATAAAACACCGGCTTTTTTCAACTCACTTGCAATTTGAGATAAAAATTTAGGAGAAATCTGGTTTTTAGAAGCTATCGTTGCAATCGAAATGTTCCCGCCCTTTGAGTGTTTAAGGGAAGAAAGAAGTATTAAACCATAGTCTGCTTTTGTAGAAAGTCTAAACATAAGTAAACTACCACTAAATCTGTAGAAGTTTAATAGAATTAATAGAGATAGTCAATAAATCAAAACTAAGCCGGAGTGTTATTGAACGACTTCATATACCCTTCGATTTGCTTTTTCTGGTCTGTCGACAAACTCGGCATTACCTGTCGAAAATAAGCAGCAAATATTTCTTCTGATACGCTCTTTAAACGCCGTTTATATTCTTCTGGATCAATATATTCTCTCAAAATGGAAAGGGTTTTAACGGGATCCGTCTCGGCCGAAAGTTTTTTTGCCAACTCTTCCTTTTTATCATTAGGCATAGAACTGGTCATCTCACCAAGGACCTTATCTTCGCACAAAATCAAAAACTCTTCGGCAAATCTGTCCTTATCTCCTTCATAACCAACAATCTCCAAAACATTTTTAACTACATTGGCAGGTCCCTTGTCCATAAAATTTAAGTACCACTTCTGGGATTAGGATTGCTCTCTCTACTTCTTCTAAACTTTTTAGCAATCTTTTCTAAAAACCCGACAGATTCCGCTCCCGCATGAAAGAACAAAACCTGTGAGCCGGTATAAGCGCTTGCGGCCAAAATACCCTCAGGAACATGACCACTTGCCCCACCTAAAATTGCACCACCAATAAGTACGCCCTCCATAGAAATAACTTTTTTCCTGTTATCTCGAATTAGTTTTGCCGCACTAATAATGGCCGAAGTGTTGGCGTCCTTAGCAGAAGACATATCCTTACTAAGACTTTGTAAAAAAGAATTTGATGCTTCTGTGGAAGAATTTGCTTTTGGTCTTAACTCGGGGCTTGATCCTTCTGCCATCAAAAAACATCATAGCACATCACAATTACTCATTCATCTCGATCCAGCGTTCTACTTCTAGTGCTGCTTGGCAGCCAAACCCTGCTGCAGTCACTGCTTGCTTGTAATGGAAGTCGTGAACGTCGCCGGCAACAAAAACGCCTTCGACAGAGGTCATCATCCTAAAGTTCATCCCATTTTCCATTTTTTTAACATAACCTTTTTCATCCAGTTCGATTTGCCCCTCAAAAATCTTCGTTACGGGTGAATGACCAATCGCCACAAACATTCCGTCGATTGTAATTTCTGATTCAACATCAGTTTTTACGTTTTTAGTCTTAACTCCCTCAACCTTAGCTTCTCCTAAAACATCGGTCACAACCGTATCTGTGATAAATTTAATTTTGTCATTCTTCTTCGCCCTATCCAGCATTATTTTAGAAGCCCGGAATTCATCTCTTCTGTGAATAATTGCCACCTCACTCGCAAATTTAGTTAGAGTGAGCGCCTCTTCCATCGCACTGTCTCCCCCTCCAACTACAATTACTTTTTTGTCGCGGAAGAAAAATGCGTCACACGGCGCGCAAGAAGAAATCCCACGTCCAATTAATTTCTTTTCATTGGGAAGCCCCAACCAATTAGTTTCTGCTCCAGTTGCAATAATTACCGATTTTGCGCTATACGTTTTTCCACCTGCCGTAACACCAAATGGTCTCTTTTTAAAATCCACTCCTGTCGCTTCCGTATCTATTATTTCCGTCCCGAATCTTTCGGCCTGGTCGCGAAATTTTTTCATTAACTCGGGACCCAAAATCCCTTCCGGGAATCCAGGATAATTCTCGACATCCGTTGTCAACATTAATTGCCCACCCCATGCACTTCCAGCAAATAAAAGCGGTTTCAAATTTGCCCGCGAATTATAAAGGGCAGCGGTTAATGCCGCCGGACCGGAACCCACGATAATAACGTTGCGTATTTCTTCTGTCATCAGTTTTCTAATTATATATCAAGAAAAAATTTTGCGAAGAAAAAGGGAAATCCGTCAAACTTTGCGAAAATTTTCTACCCGAATCTTTCCCAAATTAATTTTTTAAATTAGCACTTTTTTTAAAAGTTTGCCAGCTGAGGTTAAATTGTACTCCGATTTTGGCTTCATCCGGGTAAAAATAAATCACTATTGACACCCTTTACAGCTACTGACATAGAATGTCTTTTGTTATTATCAAGATGAATCAAGCAAAGACAATCGCATTAACCCTTGGGGCTTTCACCCTACTCACTACTTCAACCGTAATTGCCCAAACAAACGCGCCGGTACTTAAAGTAGTAACCCCTGCAGACAGCCAAACTATATATGGAAACAGAATTCCAGTCTTAATTTCTACAGAAAACTTCGAAATAGTAGACTACCAGCAAAACGCTACTGTTAAAAGAGGCCAGGGACACATACATCTTTGGCTCGACGATCAAAACCCAACTAAAGAATCCGCGGTTAAATTAACTAGTGACAGCTTTACGTACTCCGATGTTCCCTACGGAGACCACACGCTGCGAGCGGAACTTGTAAACAATAATCACACGTCCCTAAACCCTCCAGAAGTTGTGACTATTAAATTCAAAAGTGCGCAGGTTGCCAGCCCGCTTCCAGCCCAAGCAACAAGCTTTGACAAAAACACAGCTTTGATAATTCTGGTAGTAGTAGCCCTCGTTATCCTCGCTGCATGGTGGTACACCAAAGACGAAGACGAGAAAGAATCAACGTCAGCAACAACAAAAACACCAAAGCCAACATCAAGAAAAACCACGAAAAAGAAGTCGACACGAGAACGAAAAGCCCGCAGGTAACATGTCATCCTGAACGGAGTGAAAGATCTAGATTCTATCGCTTCGCTCCAGAATGACAAACTTAACAATTGAATACTAGAAAACAGAAGCCCATCGCGTTTGACGTGGGCTTTTGTTTTGGTGAACCGTTTTCTTGTATATCCGACAAAACTGATATTTAAAAATAAAAACTAAACGTGGCGTTAGCCCTGCAGTGAATAAATTTTGTTAAAATGGCGAACCAAATTTATGAACGAGGAGCGCAGACATGTGTCTACACATGTCTGTCAGCTACGTGTGAAGCGCCCCAACTAGCGGGCTTTGTAGCGACTCTAAACCCATTTGCCCTAATCATCCCAACAACGTCTGCAATCATCTCCCTAGTTGGCCCATTTGGTCCAACATCTACGTGTATTTCCAAATCTAAATCGAACAGTCCGATAGCCGCAAAATCCCCTACTAACTTTTCCGCAACGCTAAGAGAAATCAAAGCTTCTTGCCAGATTCTCTGTTTAAGATTGTGAAGATTTTCAACCTTTTGTCTGCTCCAAAAATATATGCCTCCCCTACCTTTTTTGTGAACTATTAATGCCGAAACAAAATCTGCTTCCCCGCTTTGAGCTTGCGAATCAGTACCAATTATTACCTCGTAAGTCCCTTTTGTATCCGCTCCTATAAA
>JANLHP010000002.1 GCA_024654445.1 Candidatus Curtissbacteria bacterium
ACCAAACCCAACACGCTCATTAAGAAGAGCTGTCCTCTCCGGTGGAGGGGCAGCGGCAACTTGAGGATTATCCTTACCAAAGAGACTTGCAAGGGGAGAAGTTATGTCTCTTGCGGTATTCTTAAGCCCCGAAATTACTCCTTTGTCAAAAATGCCACCTCTAGATGCAAGAGAACTTGGAGTTCCAGCTTGACTTGGATCCTTAGGAATCTGCTGCATGTACGTAACCCCATTACAGGCAAAAGCATCCCCCCATTTGATTACCTTATTATTATCAGCTCCGGTGTTACAGATGATTTGTCCGGAAGTTGAACGCGGGTATCTGCCATTTGTCGAAAGATAAGTTTCGAGTGCCTGTTGAACAGCCTTGGCGTCACTTTTTCTCTTACCGTCTCTCCCCTTTTGCTGTGCATTCATCCACGAAGAACTACCGGCAGCAACCATCACACCGATTATCGACATTACAATTAGAAGCTCAATGAGGGTAAAACCTTTTTTCTCACCTAACGTCGATCGTCGATCGACTATCGTCTTAAGACTCAAGATTTTGCGATTAATCATTAACGATCTACGATGAACGTCTATAAGGGGCATTAACTCAATTGTTAAATAGGTGAAGAAGGTTGTCAATACTACCTAATAACTAATGAACCTTACCCCAAACCACTTCCACGCCTTCTTTGGCGTAGGGAGCAAGCGCTTCTTCTATCATTTTCTTAATTTCATTTAATCTTCCTTCGATTGTTGCTTCCGCCCGTAGCGTTAATTGCGGTTGAGTGTTTGATGCTCGAACTACTGCCCATCCGTCTTCCCATTCAAGTCTTACTCCGTCGATTTCCAAAACTTGAAAAGATTCTGGACCTAGTCCAGAATGACGGGAAGAAAGTTCTTTAAAGTATTTCTTCAAATCTTCAACAATTTCGAATTTCCGATTGTCCGGAGCAAAAATTCGTGTCTGTGGCGTAGAAATATAGGAAGGAAGCGAGGCTACAAGCTCTTGTAAGCCCCCAGAACTCTCGGAAACATATTCAAGTAATCTACAAGCCGCGTAGATGGCGTCGTCAAAACCATACCATCTGTCGGTAAAGAAAATATGACCCGAGGTTTCACCGGCAAGTTCCGCTTTTCTCGCCCGGAGTTCTTCTTCAACATAAGAGTGACCGACGCGAATTAACTCCATCCGTCCACCGTGATTAACAACGTCGTCCGTTCCGCTCTTACTACATTGCAGTTCAAACAAAATTAAAGCGCCGGGTTTATCCTTGAGTATCTTTCTTGCGCAAAGTGCGGTGATTTGGTCGCCACGAACGACATTTCCTTCTTGATCTACAACACCCAATCTGTCCGCGTCACCGTCAAAAAGAAGTCCTAGGTCATAGTCACCTTCTTTAATTTTTTCGACGATTTGAGGGTAAGCCCGTGGGTCTACGGGGTCCGGTGGATGGTTAGGTTGAGAAAAATCTATGTCACAAAAAAGCTCATCTGCAACAGCCCCAATCGCTTCAACTATCTTGGGAGCATATGGACCAGCTGTTGAGTTACCACAATCAACAATCACCTTAAGAGGCTTGGCTAATTTAACCTTGGACACAATATCTTTCGTGTAATCCTCGACAATTTCACGGTCGCTCGCACGACCTTCACCTTTCTCAAAGTCTTCAGACTGCATCAGCCTCATTAACTCTTGCAGGGATTCTCCGTACAACGCGCCTTCTCCACTCGCTGGCTTAAAACCATTATACTCAGGAGGATTGTGGCTAGCTGTAATAATTAATCCTCCGTCCTTGTCGTAATACTTGCGAGCCCAATACATCATTGGGGAAGTAATAAGCCCAACACGAATTACGTCAACTCCAGTTTCGAGTAAACCTTTTACACACTGGTCAAAATAGGACTGTGAAGTTTCTCTGGCGTCATAGCCAACGATCACTTCTTTTGTTCCTTTTCTTACAAGCCAGCTTCCGTAGGCCTTCCCAAAGACATAGGCAAACTCGTCGGAAAGATCTTCTCCCACAATGCCACGGATGTCGTAGTCGCGAAATATAGCTTCGTTTACCTTCATTTAAAATAAAAAACAATAAATATTAGATAAAATATATGCATTAATTTTTAGCATCTTTACGTCTTAAAGTTATTAAGCTTGACCCTAAGATTCTAGATATCTGATCCAACTCATCATCAAGTAACACTTGAGCATCTTCTTTGTCTGCCTTACCAGTATCCCTTAATAAAGAATTCCAAAATTTACTTTCGTTAGCTGATTTAAGTGAGTAACTGAAAAAATTGGCATAATCTCGTTTGGAACTTGCTGCGTATGCCTCAACATAATTTGCACAGACCGAAGTCCCGCATCGAATCAATTGTTTAACTATTACATCTACCACCCGATCCTTGGGAAGACCTTCAGTAAACTTAATTAAATCCAAAGTGAATTGATAAGGCCTCCTTTTAAAGACATCTTTTTCGGTGTTACCCCGCATATTTATCTAAAAAAATTTATCTTTAATCTTTAATCTTTTATCTTTTATCTGTTGCAAATCTTGTTTTAAAATCTCAGCAGCGTCCACCGGATCCACTATATTAACAGAAATACCCGTACCAAGTTCAAATCCAGCCCTGTGAATAAGCCTTGGGATTATTCTAATATACCAATCACTGCCGAAATGAACGTAGAAGTTATAAGCAGGACCCTCCTTAAAGCTCACCATCGGCATTCCGGGATGAATATGACTAGTTGCATCTAAGTGTCCGATTAGACGCTTTAAGCTACTTTGCAAGACTTCAGCTAAATCGTGGAGCACATCATCTGTAACTTGACCAAAAAATTCTTTGCGCTTTTTGGGTGCAATCCACATCTCGAAAGGCCACTGCGAAAACTCAGGGCAAAAGACAACGAAGTGATTGTTATCGACAACAACGTTATTAGTTGGTTCAAGCTCTAAAGAGTCAAGAGTAATCTGTTTTGGAACAACCACTAATTGAGAATGAGGATGGTGTATAGAGGCGCCACCAGCCTCTCCAACGTTATTAAATATGATTACATGTCCATTTACCCGGTTGGCATTAAACCTGTCCCTAAAAGCCTTCAGAACAAGCTCAACTTGCTCGAGTGGCAGATCAGGTATATCGACCTTGTCATCGGGAGAATGGATTATGACCTCATGGAAGTCACAGATAGGGTACTTGTTGGCAATAACTCGCACTTTCCATCCAGGCTCATAAGCTTTGCCCTCTCCAAGCCTGTACAGCTCTTCCCCCGGAATCTTTTCGAAGCCAGGACAAAAAACGCATATCTTATTTACATTAGCGATGGGGACCTTTTCTTCTTTAGGACGCTTAGATCTTCCTTCCGCAATTACGACCCAACGATTTGTTGTAACGTCTGGAACAAACTTTGCCAAATGCGTAAACCTCTTACATAAATTCTAAAGACCTAAATTCAAATTTACAATGTTTGGTAAGGCGAAAAGTTAATTTGAGGCTACTAAAAATGGCAGAAAAACCTATAGACAGAGATTCTATTCAAAATACGTCAAACTACAAGATATGAAAAGTAGAAGAAAAAAATCCTGGCGAATACAGCAACGGGTAAACTTTATATACATTAAAACTGGCTGCACAGTCTACTTTCTAAAAAGTGATTTTTCAAAAAAGACTACCCAGAACAAATGAACAAAAATATATCTACATCTTTAAAAGCAGCCTAAGTCAATCTCATTTTATGCAAAAACTTCGTCCGGGGATAGTAAAAAGTTTAGTTAAATTTTTACGTTGTCACAGAAGTTTAATACTCAGTAGCTAAAAATACACCACACAAGAAAGCGACTATCACAAAAAAGACACAAAGCAATTTTTGGAAAATTTTTTAGACTATAACAAAATCTATAGTCAACATTTCAAAAAAAACTGTTTAAATACAAAGAGACCTATAAAATAATTGAGAAAATTTATAAAAAAATTTTGACTTTTTTGGGAAAATCATCAGAGGTTAAAAGAACATTAAAAATTTGGACCGATTATTAAAAGAAGATTAAAAAAATTTACGAGTCAGCCTTTTGGTCAAAATTAACACTGCAAAATGCGGTAATACCCTCATTCTCCACATCCTATGGGGCTCCGTAGCAAGACGCCACAACCATTCAAATCCTGCCTGTTGCACGCCTAGCGGAGCACGTTTTTTCACACCTGCAAGGTAATCCAAAGCTCCTCCGACACCTATGAATACGCCTACATTTAGCGATTTTTTGTTCCTTCTTATCCAAAACTCCTGTTGACCCATACCGTACGCAACAAAGAGTATATCAACCCTCCCTATATTGGAAAATTGCCCTTTTAGCCTCGAATCGTACCCTATAGCAGGATCTCCAGGCTCTTCTAATACCACCTTTAGACCTGGATTCTTCTCCCTTTGGCGCTTGGCCACTGTCTTTGCTACACTACCAAAACCCCCCAAAAAGCCTATTGTGACAGCATTTTTGCTACATTTTTCACACAGTTTTTCTATCAAATCCACACCTGTGACCCTATCATGTTCCTTGCCCCCAAAAATTAGCCTCGACTTAGCCACCCAGTACCCGTCACTAACAGCAAGGTCGGAATCGTTCAAAATTTGCATAAATTCGCGATTTCTATGGGCTAACATGACAAATTCGGTGTTTACGGTTACAACGTAATGTCCCCTTTTCCCGCCTTTTGCCATTTTTATTATGGCATCGACCGTTTTTTCACTCGAAATATCATCGACCCGAACACCCAAAATATCTATCTTTCGTCTTTTTAAGTCCATCTATCGGCTCCTAGCCTCGAAATAGTACTCTCTAGGCTTAATTTTACACCTTTTGAGGCCAACTAGCCACCCCTTCTTAGCCTTCTCAACCTTCTTAATCTTATAAACCTCTCCCTTTTTAGCTTCAAATGTTACAGCTACAAGACTAAAACTATTAGTTTGATAGCATTTGATATAAGAATGCATTGCAAACGATTAACTTATGAGTTTTGAGAAAATGCCTGGCACAAAAATATCCAAACTAGTAGCTAAGCATGGAAAAACAAGAAGGCTCCGGATAGTCCAGTCAGGGTGAGACCCTGATTCAGGGTCTCACCCTGAGAAACTGTTAAAAATTTTAATGCAGATATATAAAGTTAGATGAAAAAGACCTCTTGAAGACCTAAGACGCCTTTCAGGCAGACAAAACTGCTCTACGCCATACTCCGATGTTTTCTAACGCGATCCCCGTACCATAAACCACACACTGCATAGGGTCCTCCGCTACGTGCGCGGGCACATTCGTCGCGTTCGCAATCATTCTATCCAGCATTCGAAGCTGGGAAGCTCCACCGGTCATCACGATTCCCCGATCTATTATGTCGCTCGCAAGTTCTGGTGGGGTTTGTTCGAGCACGCTCTTTATGCACGCGATAATCGACGCGAGTGCAGGCTGCATAGCCTCGGTCACTTCATTCGAATCGATAGTTACAGCTTTAGGTAGACCCAAAACAGCGTCTCTGCCCCTCGCCTCCATTAATTTCCTCGGTCCACTCGTAACTGCTGAGCCAATTTTAAGCTTTATTTCCTCGGCCATTCTTTCCCCTATCACTAAATTATGCGTTCTTCGCAAATAGGTTATTATGGCTTCATCTATCTTGTTTCCCCCAACCCTAGCAGACGACGCGACAACAATGCCACCAAGGCTAACAACGGCTACTCCCGTCACGCCTCCACCAATATCTATAACCATTGACCCAAAAGCTGCATCGATTGGCAGCTTCGCGCCAAGAGCAGCAGCCAGTGGCTGTTCAATAAGATAAGCAGTCTTGGCTCCGGCAGATAGCGTCGCCTCCAAAACTGCCCTTCTTTCTACTTGTGTAATACCGGAAGGCACACAGATCATAACTTCCGGTCTAGCAAGACGTGACGACCCCAAAACTCTATCTAAAAAATGCTTTATCATCGCTTCACAAACCAAGAAATCGGCGACGACTCCATCCTTAAGCGGTTTCTGCGCGACAAGGTTAGTCCCCGTTCTCCCTAGCATTTCGTGTGCTTGACTGCCAACAGCCACGACTTTACCCGTCACTGAATCTACAGCTACAACACTTGGTTCCGAAAGAACTACTCCTTCTCCAGACGACCACACAAGACAATTGGAAGTGCCTAAATCTATACCTAATCTTTTAGAAGTAAATAAGGATGGTAGTCGCATGTTTAACGTAAACTCGAATATCGAATATCGAAATCCGAAACAATTTATAAATTCAAAATTCGAATGTTTGAAACATTAAGATTTATAAAATTAGGATTTGTTTCGAGTTTCGTGCTTCGAATTTCGGATTTTCTCGCACTCGCGAGCAGAGGCATTTTAAACAGAAGCAACTAACCGGAGCAAGGGGTAAATAAAAATTTGCATACCTAAACTACACTCAAGTAGATCAGAAGACAAAAAATCAAACCAGGGCTAACATTTATCCTAGAGAAGGTCTCATCCTTCTTTAAGGTGAGACCTTAAACACTCAGGAAGTACTTTTTAGATTTAAGGTAGGACACCTTTCGAGGACTCCCTCCAGAGGCGGGCAAGCAAGGATGTCACCTTAAATCCCAGATATCTAATGTAAGCAAATGGAAATTGGAAGTTGCGTGACTTTCCCTACGGCGCGACTTCTCGCCAATCAAGATCTGGAGAACCTAAAACTGTGTTTAGGCCAAGAAGATATTTAGGATCGTAGACTAGCTTAACTGCCGCAGTCTGGGAATTGTTGCACTGCGTGCCGCTTGGGCAGAGAGTTCCGCCTAGTATTCTTCCAAGATTAACTGTTCTGGCGTAAACGCCTCCGTTTATTACAAGTTGTCTACCGGCTTTACCCGCAAGTGGATCATAGTCACTAAACGTACCGTTAGTTACGTATAACCCGTCTACCCTATCCACTCCAGTTTCCACAGTAATGTTCCCTCTGACTATAAACGTGACTGAATCAGCAACTCCTATAGTCAAATTCTTCTTAATCGTCAAGTCACCGTCTATAAACCATACTGAGCTTCCCGCCATGGCGCTTGTAGAATCAAAAGTCGCATTCGAATTGCAATACCAAAAACCGTTACGGGTGCCGCCAGTTATCGCACAGAGGTTTTGTCCACTACTTTGAGCCTTCTTCAGGAATCTATCTGCAAAGAAATTGTATACTCCGCCAACCGGGACTAGCCTCTTGTCGTATCCGCTTATCTTCCATTTCTGCGTTCGTACCTTGGAATCAATATCTTGTCCGGCA
>JANLHP010000003.1 GCA_024654445.1 Candidatus Curtissbacteria bacterium
CCTCTTGTGTCATCCTTTTTCCTTGAATATAATCCACCTAAATAGAGAATAACAATGAATCTTAAAACAAAATTTCTGCAAGTATATGCAAATTTATCGCTAAATCAGAGAAATGAAATAGTAATTGTAATAGACAACGAACCCTTAACTTGGAACGCTGCTAGGATAGAGGTAGAAAACGATACAGAAAAAGGTAAGGAAATTTTGGATAAGTTAGAAAAACTTGGAATTATAAAATGAAAAATCAAGCTGGTGATAAAAACATTGGGGGGATTGTAGACCCACAGTTGCAAGAAGACATTAAAAAATTGGTTCTCGCGAGGATTCAGGCAGCATCGGACGATTTGCGTATAGCAATAGGCTCGACAGAATATACCAAAAAAGAAATGATAGAACGCGTAGAGGCAGAAGACGAAATCGGAAAAGAGATAATTGATATTCAAATGGAATATCTTAGAGACACGGCAGAAGGAGCAATTTACAAACTTTCCAGTGGATAAAGCGATCCTTGTTACGAGACCCAACCACGATTTAATAACAACATACCTATTTAAATGGTCAGAGTATGTTATTAACGTAGCGGACAAAAAGGGAATAAAAGTTTTGGACTTATCAAGCAAAAAAGCCAACGAGACAACTCTAACAAGCTATATAGTCAAAAATGAACCGATATTAGTATTCTTGAATGGTCACGGCAATAAAGATGTAATAACCGGTTACGATAACAAACCGTTGATATCGGCAAATAAAAACGAAAAATTACTTGAAGGAAAGATTGTTTATGCTAGAAGTTGTGACGCAGCTAAAAATTTGGGACAACTGTGCATCAAAAATAATACCCTTGCCTTTATCGGATATCAGAGAAAGTATGCAATCGGCTACTCTCAGTCAAGCATTACTAATCCGCTTAGAGATGAAGTAGCTAAACTATTCATTACTCCTTCAAATCTTGTCCCAATATCCCTATTGAAAGGAAATAGTGTTAGAGAATCTTACAGAAAATCACAAGATTCAATGGCTCGTAATTTTTCATTTATGCTATCAACAAGAGCTTCACCAGCCCAAAGGGACTCAGCCCCATATTTGTGGGCAAACAGGAAATACCAAGTAGTTTTAGGAGATGAAAATACGAAAATGTAGCTTGATTAGATTTGTGTTGACAGCATAATCCCTACGACAAGATATACTTAGTCTAACTGGCCAAGCGTAAAACCTTTTGTCCTAGACCTACATTTCTACAACAATCCTTTGGCTGCTCCAGAAACTTGGAGTAAAGATCAACTTTGCAGCATCTCCCTTAGGAACTTCGAATGCCATTGATCCGGTTACTTTTCCTCCGCCGGCTAAAGTTCCCGAATTTAAACTGTCATCCAAACTGGCAAAAGTTGACGACTCTTGCGCTCCATTAGCATCCTGCATTTTAAAGTCGAAGGGATTGTAAGAAACTTCATCTTTGCCAAGATTCCTGATCGTTACGTTTACAATCACATACTCTTTACCCGATTTAGGTGTGTTATATCCAAAACCTGCCGATCTCTTCGCAGAGTTCACGGTAAATTCTCGATCACCGAGTTTTGCCGTATCTCCAACTTTGAATGTTTGGTCAGTAGGTGTTGCCTGTACAGAATCAGTTTGAGACTGAGAATCTACTTTCGTTGGCCCGGATGATTGCCCTCCTGCCGCGACTCCGACAACAATAAGAACCAAGAGAATACCGCCGATAATTAATAGTGCTTTTTTCATTACTTCACCTCCAATCGTTATTTATTTAGGAGATTGTAATCTTTTGATGTAGTAAATATCAAAAACAGCATAATCGCGCAATTCACATTGACAGAAATATATTTTAATCCTATATGCCCAACCATGGTTGAAAGCGATTTTCGTGCCAGAGCAATTGATAGTTTACAGACCATAGCTTCGAAAGAGATCAACAGTGCTGAAAGAAATCTTGAAGTTATAGCGGATGAGTATAGGGACTATCACTCTGAAATTGATTCACCGTGGAAGGGTCCGAAAGTTAAAAGACCGAGAAAGGATGTTATCGACGCAGCAACAAGATGCGGACAATCGTAAAAGAGCGCTCGCTGAAGTCAGTAGATTAAGTTACGAGCCAGATGAAAGTGGCGAATGGAGCGCGTCAGGTCCGTTTTGGGGAGTAAACGTTACTTTTGGTGAAAGAGTAGGTTGGAGAAACGAAGGAAATGGTGTTGAGTCGAAGTATTTGGCGCCTTACGCTAGCATTAATGGATTACCTCAAACTCGAGAAGTAGCTAATCAGATGGTAAATGTATACGGGCCCGTACTTAGAGATGTGCACAATCTAGAAGAACAGCTAAGACAGACAAACGAACCTAGATTTCCTCATTAACCTCACAACTTTTCTACTTATCCAATCCAATCCGCGTGATATAATCTTTGGGCTATGAAAGCAGTGCAATTTAGTAAATATGGTGGCGTCGATGTACTGGAAGTAAAAGACGTCCCAAAACCTACACCTTCGTCTGGTCAAGTCCTTGTCGAAGTTAAAGCGGTAAGCATTAACCCTTTTGATTGGAAAGTCCGCGAAGGATACGTCAAAGACCACATGCCTCTCGATTTGCCAATAACAATTGGTGGAGATTTTGCAGGAGTTGTTGCAGACGCAGGCGACTCAGATTATAAGGTAGGTGACGAAGTATATGGACAAGCAGCTGCGTATGGTGGGGGATCCGGCGCGTTTGCTGAATTTGCAGCAGCATCAACTGGCAAGATAGCAGCCAAACCGACAAATATTAACTTCGAAGAAGCGGCAGCAATTCCTCTCGCCGGCCAAAGTGCATTGCAAGCGCTCCAAGACGATATAAAACTAGAAAAGGGCCAAAAAATATTAATTCACGGCGGCGCAGGCGGAATCGGATCCTTAGCTGTTCAAATCGCAAAAGCAATGGGTGTTTATGTCATAGCGACAGCAGCTAGTGACGATTTGGATTATGTTAAGGGTTTGGGCACAGACGAAGTAATCGACTACGAAGCAGAAGATTTCACCAAAAAGGTAAAAGATGTCGACGCCGTTTTCAACACAGCCGACCAGGAAACCGCCGACAAATCTTTAACCGTTGTTAAAAAGGGTGGGGTAGTGGCGAGTATGACCGGCGAACCCGACCCCAAGCTTGCTAAAAAGTTAGGCGTAAAAGGGATAGCCATGAGCACAAACGGAGACACGGCAAAATTAGAAAAACTCAAAAATCTAATTGAAAATGGGGAAGTTAAGCCTCAAGTGGACAAAGTCTTTTCGCTCGACGAAGTAAAAGAAGCATTCACACATCAAGAAAAAGGCCACCCCCGAGGAAAAGTAGTCCTTTCAGTTGGCGATTGACCTATGATAATCGCGGTCGGTAGCAAAAACCCCACAAAAATAAAAGCTGTAAAAGTTGTAGTCAACAAACTTTTCCCTGGCGCAAAAGTGGAAAGTGTGGACGTAAAATCTGGCGTAAGTGATCAACCTAAAACCGACGAAGAGACAATGAAAGGCGCAATAACTAGGGCGAAAAACGCACAAAAAGCTACAAATGCGGATTTTGGAATCGGACTCGAGGGAGGCATGCACAAAATAGGGAAGGACTGGTTCGAATGCGGTTGGATTGCGATTGTCGACAAAAATGGAAAAATTGGCATCGGATCCTCGTCTAGATGGCAAGTATCTAAGAAAATCTCCAAACCACTGCTTAAGGGTCAAGAGTTAGCGGACGTAGTTAACGAGTTGACCGGCAGAGACGACGTACATGTAAAAGAAGGCATAATGGGCTTGATCACCAAAAACCACCTTCCACGATATAAAGCATACAGTCACGGAATTATTTTTGCTTTTGCCCCGTTCATCTCGAACCCTATATTTTGGGATTAACCTAGAGCTGCAAGAATCGCTCCCATAACAGGGAGAGCAACGAGATAATAACCAACGTTTACGGCGTACAACATCCAAGGTTTACCTTCCCACAAAACGGAATTTAAAAACGAAGTTGCGATAAAACCAATCGCGACCCAAAGTCCGCCCACAATACCAGCCATAACGCCATTCCCAATACCTGCAGCATCTGCAAAAGCCAGAATGTGCGCAAGAACATAAGCCATCACAAGTGCGGCAACAGACGCCATCGCGTACAATTTCATCATTTCGGGAGACTTAGCTTTCGCCGGGTCCATTTTGTGTCCACTCAACTTCATCCAAGTTTTACCTGTCGGCGACATTGGAGAATACCAAAACGAGCCAATTACGATGTTGGAAATCGCGGCCGCGAGAACCGCGACGTAATTTATGTCTACCATCATATAAATCACCTCCCTTCGCTGAAATTTTTCAGCAGAAATATATCATAGCAGAGCAAATAAACAATGTTTTAGGATGTTCTTACCATTAAAATGGAGGTACAATGTAATATTGGGAAAAATTATGCAGAAAGACGATTTTACAGTTGAAGAAGAATTAGAAGTTACCGCGGCAACCGGCGGAAGCGCGCCTATTCCCTTGCCAGGGAAGGTAATTTCCATCTTTCCGGCTTTTGCGCACCGCAATTTTCAGCTTTATTTTGCGGGTCAGGCAATTTCGATTATCGGTTTTTGGCTCCATCAGGTAGCTGTTGGTTGGTTAAGCTTTCAGCTTACTAATTCCGCCTTCTGGGTAGGAGCAGTCGCCGCAGCTACTGGTCTTCCAATTTTATTCTTCACAACGTTCGCGGGGGTAATAATCGATAAAGTCGACAAGAAAAAACTTTTGATAGTGACTCAAGTCACAGAAGGAATCCTCGCAATTATTTTAGGTTTATTAGTTTATTTCTCCCTGATTAATCTTCCGCTCCTGATTCTTTTATCGTTTTTAATCGGAACAGTTGCAGCGATCGATTTACCGACAAGATTGACCTATATGGTCGAAATGGTCGGTAAAAAAGACCTCGCTTCGGCAATTCCCATCAACAACAGCTTATTTAACGGAGCAAGGTTCATTGGTCCCGCGATTGCCGGCGCTCTAATCGTAAAAACCGGCCTTGCAATGCCGTTTATTTTGAATGGCTTAAGCTTCATTGCCGGAATCCTGGCAATAATAGCCGTTAAACCCGTTTATATCGCTAAATCGGAAGCTAATATTCACCCGCTTGAGTCCCTAAAAGCCGGCTTAAAATATTCTTTTGGCCATCCAAAAATACTTTATTTCTTAATACTTGGAACGCTTTCCGCTATTTGCATTTGGCCGTACCAGACCTTAATGCCGATTGTCGCCGAACGCGTTTACCATTCGGGCGCGCAAGGATATGGATCTCTGCTTTCCTCCGCTGGCCTTGGCGGATTTCTTGGCGCGATTTACACTTCTTCACGGGCCAAAAGCGCAAACAAAGGCAGATTTATCTTTTACGGGATGATGGTCTCCAGCGTTACCTTTATCCTTTTTGCCATCAACAGGAATTTCGTCCTTGCCCACGTACTTTTGTTTGTATCGGGTTTTGGTTTAATTCTTCAAACAGCGACATTAAATACTCTTGTGCAGCTTAATTCACCTGACGGAATGCGCGGCAGAATAATGGCGGTTTACTTAACAATGTTTGTCGGCATGATTCCGCTTGGAAACTTCATCATGGGATACGTTGCGGAAAAAACGAATGCTATGTTTGTAATTGGTGTAGGCGGCGCAATCGTATTTTTAGTGGGAGTTTATTTCTACTTCCGCGGCATCTTCTCCAAATTCTCCGCCTAGCCTTGGCTGATATAATTGTCTCATGACAAAACCTAAAGTAGTCGTTTACATGGGCCAAAGCCTCAATGGCTTAATAACCAAAGACGGTGATGACACATCTTTCCTTTCCCGAAAATCATTCCTGGGCTTCCAAGACCATTCTCAAAAAGCGGGGAATCTGATTATAGGAAGAACAACCTATGAGATGAGCCTCAAAACCAATTATTTCCCATTCAAAAAAGCTTTAAATATCGTAATGACTCACGAGCCAATCAAAAACAGGTGGGGAGATAAGGTGATTTTTACAGACAAGCCTCCAAAAG
>JANLHP010000004.1 GCA_024654445.1 Candidatus Curtissbacteria bacterium
TTCTCTGTTCATATCCTAGGAAATCATCCCACTTACACGCGCGAGTATAAGATAAGTACCATACGTCAGCGCTGAGAGGTTCGCCAAGAATAGAATAGACTTCAGAAACTGACATTCCGTTTTGAACTTGGTTAAATTTTTCTTGACTGAAACCTGCTGTGTAGGTTGTGCACTTTTTATAAAGTGCAAGGCGTTCAGGGTTATTTACTATAAATATTCTTAGGAGAATCAAAAGGATTGGTATCAATAAGACTGCAATCATAGATGCAAGGAAAACTTTAAAAAAATTTATTGTCATCTTACCCTTTCCAAGAAATAATCAAACAGAAACTCTGTGTCGGTTGGTCCTGGTGCTGCTTCGGGGTGGAATTGTACAGAGAAAAATGGAAGTTTTTCGTGGATTATCCCCTCGTTGGTATTGTCGTTCGCGTTATAAAACCAGCGCTTGAATCCCTTTGGTAGTTTTTTTTCATTGACTGCGAATCCGTGGTTCTGAGTTGTAATAAAACAACGTTTTGTCCCCTCTTGGATTGTCGGTTGGTTCTGTGACCTGTGACCAAATTTAAGTTTGTATGTATCCCCGCCTGCCGCAAGAGCGAGTAGTTGGTTGCCTAGGCAAATACCAAAAGTTGGCAGCTTTTTATCAAGCGCTTTTTTTATTATTGCTATTGATTCTTTTGCCATTTTGGGATCTCCGGGACCATTTGAAATAACAAGTCCATCAAGAGCAAGATTTTCGGCGAATGGGTCAAAATCCCAAGGCATCTCGTAGACCGTAGCTCCTCTTTTGGTTAGACTCCGTCTAATATTTTCTTTAGCGCCGCAGTTCAAAAGCCCGATTTTTACTTTAGATTTTCCGCCTTCAGATTCCCAAGCTTTTAATTTTTTGACTGAAACTTGTGCTACTAAATTTTCCAGATTTGGGTCGTATATTTCTACATCGCCCCCCGCGACGATTTTCCCCAGCATTACTCCCGTTTGGCGCAGCTTTTGAGTTAATTTTCTGGTATCTATTTCGGCAATTGCCGGTATTCCCTCTTCTTTAAGCCAGGTGTCTAGAGTTTTGGTTGATTGCCAGTGGCTTGGCGTCTCTGTTAAGTCGCTGATTACCAAACCTGAAACTTGGATGTTTGGAGACTCGAGATTATTTCTCGGGGGTACCCCCCAATTGCCTATTAGTGGATATGTAAAAGTGAGAATTTGGCCCTTGTATGAAGGGTCGGTGAGACTGAGGTCGTATCCAACCATTCCCGTTGCAAATACTACTTCCCCCGCCTTAGAGTTTTTCGCTCCAAAATGTCTTCCTTCGAAAACTGTTCCGTCTTCCAGGACTAACTTGGCATAACTAGCCATCAGCCTTTTTTATTTTTTGTTTAAAAAAAAGAGCCCCTGGGGCTCTTGATATTAAATTTCAAATTCCAGCAATCTCATTTCCTAGTTTTTCATTCTAGCCCTTTTTTGGCTTTGGGGCAACAGCCACTTTTGGCTTTGTGGCAGTCTGTTTAGCCCTATTTTGGACAGGTTGCGCTTTTTGGTCTATGTTTGTGTCTTTAATTTCTATTGCTTCCTCTTTTTTCTTTTGGATAACAGTTGCTGCTGCTACTTGGTCTCCTTGACTCAATCGCATAACGATGACTCCTTGCGTATCGCGAGTTAACCTGGGTATGGATCGAAGCGTTGTTCGCATTACTTGGCCTTTTTGGGAAGTAAGAATTAATCCCTCATCTTCTTTGGTTAAGATTTTAGCGGTTACGATGTCACCTGTTTTTTCGGCAAGATTAGCTGCTTTTACGCCGACTCCCCCACGTAGCTGTTTTGGCCAGTTGGAAACAACTGTCTTTTTGCCGATTCCCTTTTGGGTAATTACCAATAGGTCTGCCTTTTCGTCCGCCATGTCGATGACGTCCATACCAATAAGCTCGTCGCCGTCTTTAATCTTGATGCCTCTTACTCCCATTGTGTCACGCGCCATTGGTCTTACATCTTTCTCGTCAAACTTAATTGACATGCCTCTTTTGGAAACCAAGAAGACGAGGTCGTTGCCTGTGGTTAATTTTGCCCACCTTAGCTGGTCACCATCTGTTAGTTTGATCGCGATTATTCCGGATCTTCGAATCGCCTCATACGCGCTGATTGCGGTTTTCTTGATCACTCCTTTTTTTGTTGCCATCAAAACGAAACCAGTTTTCACCTGTTGTTTTTTGATTGGCAAAATGGAGAGTATCTTTTCGTCTTGACCAAGTTCTAGCAGATTAACAATGGCAACGCCTTTTGAGATCCTGGACGATTCGGGAAGTTCGTAGACTTTTAATTGGAACACGCGGCCTTTGTTTGTGAAGAAAAGGAGATTATCGTGAGTGTTGCTTGCGAACAAGTTGGCGACGATATCTTCTTGTTTGGTTGTGATTCCAGAAATGCCTTTTCCTCCGCGCCTTTGAGTTCTAAAGGAACCGATGTCCTGACGCTTTACGTAACCTCCGACTGTGATTGTGACGATTGTCGGCTCATTAGGTATCAAGTCTTCTTCGCTGAACTCTCCGATTTTTTGCTTGAAGACGCGGGTTCTGCGGTTGTCGCCGAAGCGCTCCTTAACTTTTATGAGTTCGCTTTTAGCTACTTTAAGAATTTTTTCGGGGTGAGCAAGGAGGTCTTCCAAATAAGCGATTTCTTCCATTGTCATCTTTAGCTCGTCCTCAATTTTTTGCCTTTCGAGCGCCGCCAGTCGTTTAAGCTGCATATCCAAGATCGCGAGTGATTGCAGTTCGCTAAGCTTGAACTTTTGCATTAAGTTTGTCTTTGCGTCCTGCTGGTCTTTAGATTTTCTGATTGTTTCGATTACCGCGTCGATGTTGTCGACCGCGATTTTCAAACCCTCGAGGATGTGTGCTCGCGCTTTGGCTTCATCAAGTTCAAACTGACTTCTTCTGGTGATGACTGATTGTCTGTGTTTTACAAACTCCTCCAGAATCATCTTGAGCGTTAATGTCTGAGGGATGCCGTTGACGAGAGCGACCATATTTACCGGGAAGGATTGCTGGAGTGCTGTGTGTTTATAAAGGTTGTTGAGGACCGATTGAGGTCTAGCGTCGCGCTTAAGCTCGATTACAATCCTCATACCCTTTCGGTCGGATTCGTCGCGAAGGTCAGAAATACCCTCCATCTTTTTATCTTTTACGAGTTCGGCGATTCTTGTAACTAAGGTTGCTTTGTTGACTTGGTAAGGAATTTCGTGGACGACAATTTGGAATTTACCGCCTTTTGTTTCTTCAACTTCGGCCTTTGCGCGCATCATGATCTTGCCCCGGCCGGTCGCGTAAGCTGCTGTTATTTCCGTGATGTCGTAAATTTGTGCGCCCGTTGGAAAATCGGGACCTTTGACAAATTGCATTAAGTCTTCGACAGACGCGTCCGGATTGTCGATAAGGTGCATGACGGCGTCGACGATTTCGTTTAGATTATGCGGTGGAATGTTTGTCGCCATTCCGACCGCGATACCGGATGTGCCGTTAGCTAAAAGATTCGGGAGTGTTGCTGGAAGGAAAACGGGTTCTTTTAAGGTGCCGTCAAAGTTATCTACAAAATCGACGGTTCCTTTTTCCAAGTCGTAAAGAAGAGTTTCTGCAATAGCCGCAAGCCTTGCTTCTGTATATCTCATTGCAGCTGGAGAATCTCCGTCGACTGAGCCGAAGTTACCTTGACCGTCGATTAATGGGTAACGCATGGCAAAATCCTGTGCCATGCGAACCATTGCTTCGTAAACCGGTGCGTCGCCGTGGGGATGGTATTTACCTAAAACTTCACCGACTACTTTTGCGCTTTTGCTGTAGTGGGCGCTGTGAGTTAAGCCCAACTTTTGCATCGCGTAAATAATTCTTCGGTGAACTGGCTTTAAGCCGTCTTTGACATCCGGCAGCGCCCGCGCGACAATAACGGACATTGCATAGTCCAAATAGGACTTCTGCATCTCGTCTATAATTTCAACTTGCCTAATTTTTCCTATGTCACCCATTGGCGATTCTCCTTTGAAGTTTAAAGTTTAAAGTGCAAAGATCAAAGTTGTGGAAGTTCTGCATTGCAGAACTTTTTATTTTGAGCTTACATGAGCTTTTTTGAATTGTTTTTAAATTTTGATACGTCATTTTGATATTTGATCTTAATCTTTGATTTTGGGTTAATTAAGTTTTTTTAAAAGAAGGCCGCTTACTGACAGTAAAATGAGCCCTAATGCAATTTGAACAAATGGATGAGAAAGCACAGCGATATTGCTCATAGCGTTTTCCACTCCCAAGGCAAAAAGGACTAGACCAATTGTTCCTGCAACCCCTGCCAGTAATTGGCTGTTTCTAAGTCGATAAACTGGTTTTTTGGCAAGCTCGAAAGATTGTGTTCCTGCCGGAATTTTAGCAAGAAGATCATTTAGTCTTTTTGCAGTCTCTTCTGTTACTGGTTTTTGCGTGTTTTGATTATCCATTGATGACTTGTCCGGCTGAATGCTTATCTGATATGAAACGCAATCTTTCTAGTGTTTGTCCACTCAATGGTTGTGGTTTTCCGCCATATTTTGCTTCAAAGTCTAGCCTGAACTTGACACCTATTTGATCATCCGTAGGTTCATTTTTAAGTAGCGGTATTGGTTCTGTGATTTCATCAGTCTTTACGCCAGTAAAACTCCAACTTGGCATTTCAAAAGCACGGCCTTCATTGGATAAAAATATTTCCTGGGAGTCAATATAATAGCTTCTCTGTTTGTAGGGTTTGTATTGCCACAATGCGATTGTTGGGCTGTAAGGGTTTTTAACTCCTAAATGTATCATAATCCAACGTTCGCCTGATCTGCTTATTATTCCTGCTGCTCTGAATGCCTGATTATATTCTCCGAGTGTTTCATTTGCAGAAAAAGAATAGACCTCTACGTTTTCCGACGTCATAAGCGATGCCTCTTCCATTGAATAGTCAATGTAAAAACGCAAGCCCCGATCGACATATTTTAAACTTTCAAAGTGCGGGCTCCCACTATCTTCCAGAAGTTCTTCAAAATGCTTGAATTGTTCCTTAATTACTCCTGTTTCTACTTCGTTTTGTACTACTTCGGGATTTTTGACCATCGTTAAATATCTAAAGTGGCGTTTTTGGCGTGGGTTTGGATGAACTTCTTTCTTGGCGGAACTTCGTTGCCCATGAGCATTGAGAAAACTTGATCTGCCTCTGTAGCGTCGTCGATCGTGATTTTCTTCATGATTCTGGTTTGTGGATTCATTGTTGTCTCCCACAATTGTTCTGGGTTCATTTCCCCAAGACCCTTGTATCTTTGAATGCCAATTGGCTTTCCATTGCCCTTGAGTTTTAGAAGACTGTCTTTTTCTTCGTCGCTAAAAACGTAATTGATGTCCCTGCCAAAAGTTACCTTATATAAAGGAGGCATCGCGACGTACAAATATCCCCTTTCGATTATTTGCGGCATATATCTAAAGAAAAATGTTAAAAGAAGCGTCATGATATGTTCGCCGTCGACGTCGGCGTCGGTCATGATAACGACCCGGTGATATCTTATTTTATCAATGTTTATTGTGTCGCCTATTCCGGTTCCAAGCGCAATAATCAAAGTTTTGATTTCTTCAAATTCCAAGATTTTGTCGAGCCTCGCGCGTTCTGTATTTAGAATTTTTCCGCGAAGAGGCAGAATTGCCTGAAATTTACGATCTCTTCCCTGCTTCGCGCTGCCACCCGCGCTATCTCCCTCAACTAAATAGAGTTCTGATTGGGCTGGATCCTTTTCCTGACAATCGGTGAGTTTTCCGGGAAGCGTCATTCCCTCGAGCGCGCCCTTTCGAAGGACGGCTTCCTTAGCAGCTCGAGCAGCCATTCTGGCTTTTGCTGCCAAGAGAACTTTTTCCATCAGGCGCCTTGCTTCCTGTGGATTTTCCTCAAGATAAGTATCTATTGCTTCTTTGACTACTTGATTTACGGCAGGTTGAACTTCTGCGTTACCGAGTTTTCCTTTAGTTTGACCCTCGAACTGCAGGCTTTCGGAGTTCATTTTGATGGCAATTACAGCTGTTAGCCCTTCGCGCATGTCGTCACCCGTTAGGTTGTCGTCTTTTTCCTTGAGGTAGCCGCTCTTTCTGGCGTAATCGTTAATTGCACGAGTCAGGGCCATTCTGAAACCTGTTAAGTGTGTTCCCCCTTCTTGTGTGTTGATTACGTTTGCAAACGATTCGACGGTTTCGTTATAGCCGTCGTTGTACTGGATTGCGGCTTCTATTAAAATGCCGTTGTTTTCGCGGCTAACAAAAATTGGTTTTTCGTTAACTGGAGCTTTATTTTTATTAAGGTGGCGGACCAAAGACTGTACTCCCCCGTCAAAGTAGTAGTGGATCTCCTGGCCAGACCTTTGATCATATATATGAAAGAAAAGACCTGCGACGAGGTAGGCCCGCTCCTTTATTTTTTTGGCGATAACCCTAAAGTCAGTTTTGATGGTCGAGAAAATTGATTTGTCTGGAAGGAATATAGAAGCAGTGCCGGTTTTGGGAGGCTTGATGATACTTGGAACCAAACTTTCTTTTACTTCCTCGACCTTGGTTGTCGGCTTTCCTCTTTTATATTCTTGGGCGTATAATTTGCCGTCACGTCTGATTTCGACCCTCATCCAATCGGAAAGAGCGTTGACTGCGGATGCACCAACGCCGTGCAATCCTCCCGAGACCTTGTAGGCGCCTTGGCCGAATTTTCCACCCGCGTGCAGGATCGTCATCGTCACTTCCAGAGTGGACTTTTTCATCTTGGGGTGGATTTCGACTGGAATTCCACGGCCATCGTCTACGACGGTTACTTTTTCGTCTTGGGCAATTACTACGTAAACGTTTTTAGCGTAGCCCGCGATTGCTTCGTCGACGGAGTTGTCGACGATTTCTTTAACGAGCTCGTGAAGCCCGTGTATATCGGTTGATCCAATATACATACCCGGCCTTTTCCTGACCGGCTCGAGTCCTTCCAGGACTTGAATATCTTTAGCGCTATATGAGTTATCTTGGGTATCTGGCATGTTAATAGTTATAAGTTATAAGTTAAGTGATGAGTCATGAGTCGGGATCAAAAATAGTCCTCGGACCAGTTTAAGTAAGCTTTAACCCTTCTGTCAATTTTACCAAAATTTTAGCTTCACGGCAAGCCTAATTGAGGCTAAATTTCTAACTCTCCGCTTGCGTTTGTTGCAAGGATCAATTCGGCAAGTACGAAGGTGGGATTTACGTTTGAGGTGATCATTTGCTTAGCAGCCGCACAGTGCTCAAGTGCCCGTATGATTTGATTTTTTTCGAGTTTGACTCTTTTTCCTCTGGCCCAGGCTAATAACATTTCGTCCAAAATTATTATCTCGTCGTCTATAAACTCTTGGGAATTTCCGATACTGTTAATTTTTAACAGTGCCTCTCCTACGCCGTTTTCAAATATGCTGCTCTTGGACGAAACGTCGCCATAGGATATTTCTTCCGTTATGGTTCGTGAAATGACAGTGGGTAGAATCGCGTGTTTGGTTTTTGACTCCAGAACGATTATTGCGTGGCTGGGAGGCTCTTCCAAAATTTTGAGGAGTGCGTTTTGAGCTTCGGGTGTTGCTCTGTGAGCTTCCTCGATAATTACGAATTTATGCTTTTCTTTTAGAGGTTTTTGGAAAATGTGCCCTTTGAGAGCTCTAATTTGATCAATTGAAATAGAAGTTTTGAGCGCCTCAATTTTAAAAACATCTTGAGAAACTTTCTCGATGTCTATTCCGACACTTGTTGCGAGTTTTCTCGTTCTTTCTCTGAGGTCCTCTTTATTAGGACCAATAAATAAGTAACTTTGGAAGGTTTTTTTCTGCGCGAATTGGCGTTTCATTTTGACGTGTGTGAGAGTTTCCAATTTAGCTTGTCTATTTGCTATCATTAACTTAACTATTGTTTTACAAATGGCCGACTCTGCCCCAAGTTCTGATCTTACCACTAAAGGACCCAATTTGCCTCGATCGCGGCCTACTACGATTGAGGACGCGCTATTTGCGAAAGGAATTCTAACATCTCAACAGTTAGGTTTTATAAAGGACGAAATCGGAAGAAGACATGTCCCTAGCGAAGAGGCGCTTGCGCAATCCGGTTGGGTTTCTGATGAGTGGATAGCCGAAGCAAAAGGTCAAGTGATTGGCGTTCCTTTTGCGGCCCCCGATAAAAGCCCAATTGCTCCAGAGATACTTGCTTATCTTCCGGAAGAATCTGCATCAGGATTTTTAGCGATTCCAATTGCTCGAGACGGAGACACACTTTCCGTCGCGATGAAAGATCCTCTGGATTTGCAGATACTCGAATTTATAGAGAAAAAGACGGGTTTTGCGGTTAGGCCTTATATTGCAACCGCTGACTCGATTAAAAGAGCAATTTCGAATCAATATTCACGGAGTCTTTCGCTCGACGTTGGCGAAGCGCTTAAGGAGGCGGTCCCAACTGTCCCTACTGCGGAACAAGAGGATAAAGAGATTACTGCTGTTTTGGGACAGGCGCCAGTTGCCAAGATCGTTTCCACACTTCTTGAATATGGAATTAAAGTCAGAGCTTCCGACATTCATATCGAGCCTTTGGAAAATGAGACAAGAATTCGTTTTCGAGTAGACGGAATATTGCACGAGAAGTTAATTTTGCCCAAAAAAATTCATGAGGCAATAGTTTCCAGGATTAAGATTCTGGGCAGCATGAAGATAGACGAAAAACGTCTTCCACAGGATGCGCGTTTTAGCTTCAAATCTGGCGATGACGCGATAGATTTGCGTATTTCAACAATGCCTACTGTCTATGGCGAAAAGGTTGTGATGAGGCTTCTTAAAAAAAGCGGCGGCGTACCAACGTTACCTGAATTGGGCTTGCGGGCGATGGCTTTAAGGCACCTTGAGGAAAATATTGCAAGGCCTCATGGAATTATATTAATAACAGGGCCTACAGGCTCGGGAAAAACGACGACGCTCTATTCTATCCTTTCGAAAGTAAATTCGACGAGAGTAAATATTCTAACCTTAGAAGATCCTATTGAGTATCAGATTCCGGGTGTTAATCAGGTCCAGGTTAATCCTAAGGCGGGGTTAACTTTTGCTTCGGGTCTGAGGTCGTTTTTAAGGCAGGATCCTAACATTATTATGGTAGGCGAAATTCGCGACCCGGAAACTACGGATCTTGCGGTTCAAGCGTCTTTGACGGGCCACTTAGTATTTTCTACTCTTCACACGAATGGTGCCGCAGGTGCGCTCCCCAGACTTCTGGACATGCACGCTGAATCTTACCTCATCGCATCGACAGTAACCTGTGTTGTCGGGCAGCGAGTGATTCGGAAAATCTGTCCGACGTGTCGTGCAACAAGGGCTATAACGCCCCAGGTTCTTGACGATTTAAAGAAAAGCCTTGATGATATCTATGACTTTAGTAAAAACAAAATCGCTCATCTTTACGTTGGAAAGGGATGCCGGGAATGCAATAACACGGGATATTTGGGAAGGGTCGGTATCTTTGAAGTATTAGTCACTTCCGAGAAAATCGCCACTTTGATTTTAACAAGGCAACCTTCGCAAGCTATTGAAACCCAAGCAATTAGCGAAGGAATGATTACAATGAAACAAGATGGTTATCTTAAGGTTATTGAGGGGATTTCGACGATTGAGGAGGTACTTAGAGTAGCCGAAGAGTAATTTAAAGTTGAAAGTGTAAAGTTAAAAATTATGGAAACTTTTTTCAATAATTTTGATTTTTGAGCTTTGAATTTTTAGTTAATTTATATGAGTATTCAGGAATATTTAGAAATTGTTGTTAATAAAAACGCTTCCGATTTGCATCTTGTGGTTGGTGCGCCAGTGATGATAAGGGTCGATGGGGCCTTAATACCTCTAGCACCCGCGCCCCTTAGCCCTCATGACGCAGAAGCTTTAATTCTCGAACTTTTATCTCCCGAGCAGAAGGAAATGTTTCTAGTCAATAAGGAACTGGATTTCTCTTTTGCCCTTGGAGACGTTGCCAGATTTAGGGTCAATTCTTATTACCAAAAAGGATACCCATCTGCCGCCCTCAGGCTTATTAGTAATCACATAAAAACTATTGAAGAGCTGAACTTGCCTCGTATTTGTCATAATTTTGCAAAAATGAGGCAGGGCTTCATTCTGGTTACGGGACCTACAGGTCATGGTAAATCTACGACTATTGCTTCGATAATAAACGAAATTAACCAACTGAGATCCGAGCACATAGTTACTATCGAGGACCCTATCGAATACGTTTACCCAAGAGGTAAATCGCTTGTTTCGCAGAGAGAGATGCATCTTGATACTCACTCTTGGGAGATTGCGCTTCGATCGGCACTTCGTGAAGATCCTGATGTAGTTTTAGTTGGTGAAATGAGAGATTTCGAGACAATCGCCTCTGCGATAACAGTCGCTGAGACTGGACACTTGGTTTTTGCGACGCTTCACACAAATTCTGCTGCTCAATCCGTAGACAGAATCATTGACGTATTTCCCCAGAATCAACAGAAACAAATAAGGGCGCAACTTGCGTCAACGATTGCGGGAATTCTGTCGATGAGACTTGTTCCTGCAATCGGAGGAGGAAGATTACCGGCAGTTGAGGTGCTGCTTACATCCGCTGCTGTTCAGACAACAATCAGGGAAGGGAAAACACACCAAATAGACAACATTATTCAAACGTCTGGTAAGGAAGGCATGGTTCTTGTCGATGCCTCGCTTGCCTATTTGGTAAAAGCAGGAAAAGTATCTTTGGATGTTGCAAGGTCGTACAGTATTAGGCCAGAAGAGCTCGAAAGATTGGTCGGAGCATCAGAAAATCAGGCTCCAGAAAATCAACAGGCTGCATAGTGGGATTTTATTTCGAGCAAGCGAGAATCAAAAAATTTTGAGCAGGTAAGTTATGGGTTTTTATTATTTTGAAGCAAAAGACGCTTCCGGCAATAAACATAAGGGCGAAATTGAGGTTATTGATAAAAGCACTCTTGTTGCTCAACTGCAGCAGCAGGGGTTAGTTCCGATTGCGATTAAAGAGAAGCGCCGCGGCGGATACTTTTCTATTCCTAAATTAACGAATCGCGTTTCTCGTTCCGAAATCGTTTCTTTCACGAGACAACTTTCAACGATGATATCAACGGGGTTACCTCTAACGGATGCTCTTATTATTCTTCAGAGTCAGACGAAGAGCCATGCTCTTGCCGAAGTATTAACGTCTGTTATCGCAGATGTTGAAGGAGGAATGGCGCTTTCCAAAGCATTTTCTAAACATCCCCAAGCGTTTAATGCAGTTTACGTGAAGTTGCTTGAAGCAGGAGAAACAGGTGGAGTTCTGGACAAAATTCTTGCAAAGCTCGCTGATACGCTCGAGAAAGAGCGGGACTTTAAAGCCAAGACAAGGGGTGCCTTCATTTATCCGGCAATCGTTGTTGGGGTTATGATTATCGTCATTTCTATAATGATGATTTTTGTTATCCCAAAACTCGCCGTTTTGTATGAGGAAGTAGATGCTAAATTGCCGCTGCCGACAAGAATTTTGATCGCAATTTCGAGCTTTATGACAAATTTTTGGTGGCTTCTTTTAGGTTTAGTTATTTTTGCGATTGTTATTTACGCACGCTACTCTCACACTAAAAAAGGGCAAGAAATTATTTCGTATACTGCTCTTAAGCTACCGGTATGGGGAAGAATCAGGCAAACGCTGATACTTGCACAATTCACAAGGACGTTGGGCCTTTTGGTTGCTGCCGGGGTTCCTATTGTTGTTGCACTTAAGGTTGTTGCCGACCTTCTCGAAAGCGCGCCTTACAGGGAAAGCCTTGATATTGTTATCAAGCGGGTTGAGCGAGGATCTTCACTGCATGAACCCTTGGTGGCTGACCCTATTTTTCCTCCGATTATCGGACAGATGGTAAGGGTCGGTGAAGAGACCGGAAAGATGGACGAGGTTCTGGGACGACTGTCGATTTACTTTGAAAGTGAAAGCGAGAATTTGATAAGAAACCTGACAGCTGCACTTGAACCCGTAATTCTTGTAATCCTCGGTCTTGGTGTCGGAATTTTGGTGCTCTCGATAATACTCCCTATATATAATTTAACTAGTCAATTCTAAATTAATTTTTTACGGAAGTTAAATTGCGGTCCTCGATCTGCTGCGCAGATTCGCGGGCCTAAACTTGACCTTTCAATTTTAGATTTGGTTGCACTGCGTGAAGTGTTTATTCTATTCTAGAACGTAGTGTTTTTTCTTTACGCTCTACTTTTTATCCTTGGAACAGCCGTTGGTAGTTTTCTAAACGTTGTTGTCGATCGCACAACGAAGTCAGAGTCCGTTTTATTTGGCAGGTCTTATTGTGATCATTGCCACGCTAAACTTTCATCTTTCGATTTAATTCCGATTGTAAGCTTTGTTGTTTTGGGTGCAAGATGCAGAAAGTGTGGAGGGCGAATTTCATGGCAGTATCCTTTGGTCGAGGGGTTAACGGGTTTATTATTCGTGCTGTCATTTTGGGTTCTTTCTTTAAGCGGTCAGTTTTCTCTTGTCACTCTTTCCTACTATTTATTTATAGTTTCAACTCTTGTCGTTGTCGCGACTGTTGATTTAAAGTTTTACCTTATTCCAACAACTTTGGTTTTTGCAGCTTCTTTTGTTGCTCTTTTTTACAACTATTTTCACCTTACCTCGACTGATTTTGTTTTGTATGTTTTCATTTCTTTTGGGCTTGCAATGGGTTTTTTGCTGCTTCTTGTTGCGACTCGAGGAAGGGGTATTGGCGGCGGGGACGTTCCTCTTGCATTTTTAATCGGACTTGTTTTGGGATGGCCGAACGCAATAGCAGCGATCTTTCTAGCTTTTTTTGTGGGTGCGGTTGTTTCACTTTTGCTTGTGGCTTTTGGGAAAAAGTCGATAAAAGCAACGATTCCATTTGGCCCTTTTTTGGTTTTTGCCACAATTGCAGTTTTGTTCTGGGGCTCCACGATGATCTCCTGGTATTTTTCTCTCCTTTAGGTTATCGGTTTTCGGTTGTCAGATAGTGGTCAATCAGTAAATCAGCCAGTCGGTTTGGCACAATGTAAAACTGAAAGACCGGAAACGGAAAACTGATGACTGACAAATTGACAATTAGATTCTTTCGTCTGACAATTGAATTAATGCCCTTTTTAGACGTTAATCGTAGATCGTTAATCGCTTATCGTAGAGCCGGATTTAAGAAAACTGTCAACTGTCGCCTTTGGCGACAGGGTTTTACGCTAATCGAGCTAATGATTGTAATTAGCTTGTTTGGTATCGCCGCCTCGCTAATTACCGCAAGTTATCTTAATTTTGAAAAAAATCAGAGAGTCCAAAACGCTGCAGATAAACTCAAAGCTGATCTTAGGCTTGTACAAAATAAGGCTACTTCCGGTGACAAGGGTCCAGGCGGCTTATGTCCATCAACCTCTTCCTTAGGAGGCTGGTATTTAAGAGTTGAAAGGAACCAATCTTTGTATTCGTTTGGCGGTGTGTGCCTTGCTTCTTTTTCTTCTGAAAGTACTTTCAGCGTAGAAGTTGTTAACTTGCCGGAGGGAGTGAAAGTAAACACTATTTCTTACACCGGTACTTCTTCGCAAAGCTCGCCTGTTGCCATATTTTTCAGGCCTCTTGCAAATGATATTAAATTCCATAACGCAAGCAGTGCTCTTGGCGCGCCTGTTGATTTTTTTGAAACGAACGGTGCATTAAGAAATCTGCTTTCCCCTGCACCTACGAGTGCCGTGACCATCCAGTTATCCGATCTTGGAGGTACTCGCTTAAACAACGTTGTTGTTGATCCAAGCGGCGAAGTAAAGAGTTTTAAACCTTAATTTTAATAATCGCTCGCAGAACACTGTGGACTTTTAGTCCACGGATGAATGCGAAAAGCGATTACATACTTTCGAGATCTGAACAGCAAAAACGATGATATTTTCTGCTCGCTCTTGTAAACTTGAAAAGACAGTACCGAGGACTTGTCCTCGGAAGTTTATGAAGCTTTTTTTTGAAAATCTTAAAAGAAAAGAAGGTCAATCGCTCATCGAGGTTGTAGTTGCTCTTGGAGTTGTTATTGTCCTTATTACTTCATTGGTCTCAACGTCTCTTTTAACACAGAGAGGCGCAAGAGGTGCCAAAGCAAATACACAAGCAACAAAGCTGGCAGAGCAAAGCCTAGAGAAGATGAGGGTATTTCGCGACCGCCGGGGATTCAGCGCTCTTGTCAATAATTCAAGTGCCAACTGTTATATCTTGGATTCTACTAACCCTGATCCTTCAGCCTGGGCATTGTCTACGGCGAACTGCCCACCTGGCGAAAATGTTGTCCTTGATAACATAACATTCACAAGGAGAATTCAAGTGTCTTCTTCGGGGCAAAATAAATTGATAGTAGTGACTGTCTCGTGGCAAGATTCAGCTGGTACGCAGACTGTTACTAACTCGACAATTTTAAGTAACTGGTGTCAGGGGGCAATTAATCCTGGCTCGCCCTGCACTCCTCCTTAAGGCGGAATTCATTGACATTAAGAAAGTAAAATTTAACAATTGAGTTAATGCCCTTTTTAGACGTTCATCGTAGATCGTTAATCGCTTATCGCAGAACACTGAGCTTCAAAACGATAGTCGATGGACGATTGACGATAGTCAGTCGATCCGGATACACGCTGATTGAATTTTTGATTGTACTGGGAATTCTTACAATTGTTGTTGGTTCGACGCTTGTCTTTTTAACATCGGTTTTGCAAGGAAGTAACCAGACCAACATAACAACAGAAATCAAGCAGAATGGGCAGGCAGTTTTGGAGTCTCTTGATTCTAAAATTAGGAGCTCGACTTTTGCTGAAGAAGACGTGATGGGGTCAGGAAAATATATTAAACTGACCACGTCTGCTTCCGGCCCACTGCATATTAAATGTTTTTCGGACACTGAACCTAAAAGTGTGAATGGTTGGATTGGAACTTCGACACTAAATCAGGAATTTGTACCCGAATCGTCGTATGTTCCTCTTACCAATCGTGATTTATTGGGCGGGGTCGATATTTCTAACTGCTCATTTAAAGTAAACAGCGCCTCTGCTGGAGCTCTCAACCCCGCGGTTGTGTCTGTAAGTTTTACGGTTAATCAGGCTATTGGGGCACCCTCCAGGCAAGATTTTAAGGCGAATGTGGAATTTGATACGACGGTCTCCTTAAGGTCTTATTGAGGCATGGGTTGTATTTGACAATTAGAGTTGTCTGAACCTAAACTGGAAGTAAGGTGAAGCAAAGCGGCCAGATTCTTATTTTAGTTCTTCTTGTAGTAGTTGTTGCTTTATCTGTTGGTCTTTCGGTTGCCTCCAGAAATATCACAAACCTTCGAACTTCAACTCAAACAGAGCAATCTCAAAGGGCGTTTGCAGCAGCAGAAGGCGGAGTCGAGCACGTTCTTGCCAATCTTTCGGATCCTTCAATAACCACGCCCGGGCTTCAGGTCCCTGTTGGAGATTTAACGGCTAAGGTAGACGTTAAAGCATCGAGTGTTTATGAATCAGTAATCGAAGAAGGAACTGTGGGTCAGGTAAATCTTACAGGTTACTCTGGTCCTGTTACCGTCGAATGGATAAAGCGCAGTGATGAAAGTGAAAGCGGCGGTACAGATACACCGAAGGCTTCGCTCGAGCTGATTTTTGTTTGTGACAATCCGACCTGTTTTGGTTCTGCGGGCAGTGGATCGGCTTCTCAGCAGAGGTTTGCTTATCAGGCAGAGCCTAAAACGGGACAAAGTGGCTTTACGAACTGTGATAACACCAGCACCGAATTCTTATGCAAGAATCCGGGCACGATTCAAGTTGAAGCCAGTGACGATGTAAGGATTTTAAGGTTGCGTCCATTCTGGAGAAAAGCCACCGTCAAGGTTACGGGGGGCAACAGTTTTCCAATACAAACATACGAAGTAGTTTCCACAGCGACCACAGAGCTTGGGCTTACAAGGAAGGTTCGTGCAACGAGAACAGCGCTACCTCAACTCCCTGCTGCTCTTGACTACGTACTTTTTTCAGAATCTGACATAGTTAAGTAGGTAAGAATGGATAAAAAAACTCGCTTAGGACTCTCTTTTATTGGCTTATCCGCATTCGTCTTGCCTGTTCTTTTGTTTGTATTCTTTTCGGTGATTTCGGACAAAAAGGCAGAACCTGAAGTTTTCGGTGAGAGGAAAATAGATACGGAGGCGCTCAAAGAGGTCGCCAAAACTGATAAAAGCCAAGACATACTCGAAGCGACACCTTCACCCATTACCAGTCCAAAGCAAGAGGCAAGTTTTTCTCCTAAGATAAATCCGCCCGTTTTACCGCCGCTGGCACCATAGGTTGCATTGCCACACTTAATCTTAGCTGTTAATCTAGTATTATGTCTGCCCGTTTATTTGGACTTGATATAGGAAGGTCGTATATAAAAGTCGCGGCCGTTGACGTTTCCCGAAACCGGAAAGTGCTCACTGCTGCTGGCATTATCTCTTCTCCAGTGCCTGCGTTTTTGTCCAGTAGCGAATCTGATCTTTCAAAGGTAGTTGATGCAGTAAAAAGGCTTGTCGAAGAAGTAAAAATTGAAACTGATAAGTGTTCGGTATCATTAATGGAATCCCAAGTGATTTCGAGGCTGATTCAAATTCCAAAATTGACAGACAAGGAGCTCGCGGCTGCCGTTGTTTGGGAGGCAGAACAATATATTCCACTTCCTATAAAAGATGTCGTTTTGCAGCACAACGTTGTAAATACAACTAACCCTCAACACCCCGGAGGTGAAAAAATGGATGTTCTTTTGGTTGCTGCACCAAAGCGAGTTGTCGAGAGATACATAAGAATTGTTCGGGAGTGCCATTTTAAAGTTAATTCAATTGAAAGCGAGTCTTTCTCTTTGGCAAGAAGTCTGACACAACCAACTGACGCGTCCACAATTATTGTTTCTTTTGGCGCATTTTCAACAGAGCTTACGATTACGAACCGCGGGAGTGTTATATTCACGAGATCGGTTTCGACTGGAGGAGCAAATTTAACGAAAATAATAATGCGTGAATTTAACTTGCCTACGATCCAGGCAGAGCAATATAAACAATCCTATGGAGTATCTCCCGATAAACTTTCAGGCAAGCTAGTTGAGGCGCTTGGGCCTTCTCTTGAAGTTGTTGTCACCGAGATTTTAAGAGGCGTTGAATTTTCAAAGAGTCATGTTTCTAACTGGTCGGGCGCAAAAATTGTTCTTTGTGGAGGCGGAGCGTATTTGCCTGGCCTTTCTGAGTATCTTGTAGGAAGAACAAACCTGGACGTCACGATAGGAGATCCGTGGGTAGATTTTGTCAAAGAGGGGCTGATTACTAAGATTCCAGGGCAAGGTACAGTATATGCCGTTGCTACCGGTCTTGCTTTAAGATCTTAAATTTTGCTACGCTTAGTTTAGACATATGCCTGCCGAAATTAACCTTTTGCCTCAGCAAGAGAAAATTGCTGAAGGTGCTCAGACTGCCGGTCGTAAATTGAAAACTTTTGCAGTCGGGCTTCTTGTGCTGACTGCTATTCTTACAATTATTACCCTTGGACTTTTTGCGTTCTATGCTTCTAAAAGGTCGAATTTGATTGCGGAAATAGAGGAAAACAGCGCGAGCGTAAATCAGTACAAGCTTCAGGAAGAAAGATTAGTTGTCGTCAAGGACAAAGTTGGCGTTGTATCCTCGCTAATTGCTGCGCGCGAAAATTATCCTAACTTTTTTGAGGTGCTGGCGACTCTCGTTCCCCAGGATGTTTATTTCACTGACTTAAAGGTTTCGGAAAATAAAGTTGCGATATCGGGCAAGGCTCGGTCCTCCGGCGCAGTAGCTGCTCTGGTTTCGGGTCTTCTTTCGGAGAGAGGAATTCCTATTGTTAATACTATCGGGATTGATTCTTTGAGTTCAGACCAAACTGGCACGTATTCGTTTATTGTCTCTGCGAATCTAGTAAATACTCAGGCTCCTCCGGTAGCAGAAGGAGGTACTGCTAGATGAACATGCCGGCAGTTGGAAATGTGAAGGCACTGAAAGTCTTGGAGGATTCTCATATCGCCTCCTTTTTAGCCCCAATTGGTGCGATACTGACGTGTTTTCTTGTTTTGTTTTTCTTGGTAAGGCCGAAGGTAATCGAAACGGTCAGTATAAGATCGATGAACGACGAACTTGTTGCGAAATCTCAAGCGCTGGTTGTTAAAGCTGAGTTGCTTTCGACTCTAGATACTGCAGTTTTGGACGATCAAGTTAGGCGTGCTGAACTTGTGTTGCCTTCTGATAAAGCTATATTTTCGCTTATTAGGCAAATAGAGCTTGCTGCTGGTGCCAACGGAATACTTCTAGATGGAATTGACCTTGTCGCAGTGCCTGCTGGACAGGCTCAAGCCCCGCTTCCGGCGGGTAAAGTTGAACTTGCACCAAAAGTTCAGGTGAAGGTGACGACTTCAAGCAACTACGCGTCTTTCCTCTCGTTTCTGAGAACGCTTTTTTCGACCTCTCGAATAGTCGGAATAAGCGATCTTAATCTTCTAACAGAAACAACCGGTGATACAAGTACTCTAAAGTCGATAATAACGATTGATGCATACTGGAGGGCTTTACCCGAACAGCTTGCGTCTATTGAGACTCCGGTTGAGGCAGTTGATGCTGCCGAGCTGCAGATTTTACAAAGAGTTGTGGCTGTGCCTGAAGCGTCTGCAGCCGCTGCGCCTCTTCCTACCGGCAGGTCAGATTTATTTAGTCCTTTCTAGCTTTGCTCAGTCTTTTAGACTCTTTGTCTCTCCAGGCTTTAATTTCTTTGTGGTTGCCGCTTAGAAGAACTTTTGGTACTTTAAGCCCCCTGAAATCTTCGGGTTTTGTGTATTGAGGGTATTCGAGATATTTTCCATTTTCCATTTTCCAATTTCCGATTTTTGAGAAAGATTCATTTTCCAGAGATTTAGGGTGAATAACACCTGGGATGAGTCTTGAGGTACTGTCGACTATTGCCATCGCCGCCACTTCTCCCCCTGTTAAAACAAAGTCTCCGATCGAGAGAGTTTCGTCTACAAATTGTTCGACCCTGGCATCCACTCCTTCATAATGACCACAAATTAAAGCAATGTTCTTTTTTTTGGAAAGACTTCTTGCGTTTTGTTGTGTAAACCTTTTTCCGGAAGCTGAAAGTAAAATTGTGTACGGTTTGGGTTTAATGGACTCGAGAGCGGCAACTAAAATGTCTGCCTTCATAACCATGCCACTTCCTCCCCCGTAGGGTGTGTCGTCGACGGTTTTGTGCTTGTCCTTTGCAAAATCGCGGGGGTTGATAAAGTTTACCTGGATTAGTTTTTTGTCTTGAGCGCGTTTGATTATGCTTGATTGGAAAATACCATCGAACATCTCGGGGAAAAGTGTAATTATGTGGAAGGTCACACTTCTTGTACTTCTAGGGTCGCGAACACGTTTTCTTTAATCGCCCTTATTTTGAGGAGGTTTTTGATCGATTTGATCATTTTGCCTTCTTTGCCGATTACTTTTGCAATATCTTCTTTTGGAACATGTACCGTGAAGACGACGTTTGAGCTGTCGCCGCTTTTTTCAATTTTGACCTTGTCTATATCAGAAACAAGAGGTTCGATAAGTAATTTTAGCAAGTCTTCCATAATATGCCCTTCGGCCCATTCGGTTAACACTCAGGTCTTCGACTCCGAAGTCTTATTTATTTTCTTGTTGGTCAGCTTGAACATCTGTTTTGCTAGCCTCGGCGTTTTCGGTCTTAACTTCCTCTTTGGGCTGTTCGTCGACTTTGGCGTCGACTTTAACTTCGGGTTTAATTTCGGTTTCGACCTTTATCTCTTCTTTCTTGGGTTTTTCGCTCAAGTTAACTTTCCCTTCGGATTCTATGACCTTTGTAACACTTGGAGTAGGAACTGCGCCTTTTTGCACCCAATGGTCAAACCGGTCGCGTTTTACATTGAAGGATGGTTTGTTGTAAGGGTTAAAATACCCGAGAATTTCCAAAAACTTACCGTCTCTTGGGCTCCTTGTGTCCTGAGCCACAATACGGTAAGAAATCTGGTGCGTCTTTCCTGTTTTTGCAAGTCTTATTTTTACGGACATTTTTTAATTCGTTTATCGTTTATAGTAAATAGTTCATAGGGGGAATGGACCCCAATTAACGATCAACAATTAACCATTAACGATTGAAGGGTATTATCTCAAAGATTGTTACTTTAGTCTAGTTAAGGCGTCTTTGGCCGCGTTTTGAGTCGCTGCTTGTTTATTTTTACCTACACCACGACCAAGTACGTGATCTTCGAGATAAACAGCTATTTCGAATCTTCTGTCATGATCTGGTCCCCAGGTTTTTTCTAGGCGGTAGACTGGTGATTTGTGGAACTTTTTCTGCAGGGTTTCTTGGAGCTTCGATTTATTGTCAATGACGGCATTTTTAGCCAGCTCCTCCCAATGGTCGAGAATCGTTTGCTTTATGATGCTTTGAGTTACTTCCTGGTCTTGGTCGAGATAAATCGCGCCAATTAAGGCTTCAAAAGTGTTCGCGAGAATCGATTTATTATCGCGGCCTCCAGATTCTTCTTCTCCCTTTGAAAGGTAAAGGTACTTTCCGAGTGAAAGATTTTTGGCGAGCTTTGCCAAGGTTTCAGTCCGAACGAGAGACGCGCGGATTTGAGTTAACTCTCCTTCTGGGCTAAGGGGTAGCTGGTCGTAAAGGTGACGCGAAACAAAAAGGGAAAGCACGGAGTCTCCCAGAAATTCCAGCCTTTCGTTGGGTAAACCCTTAAAGTCTTTGTGCTCGTTGATGTAAGACCTGTGAATGAACGCATTTTTTAAAAGGGCTTTGTCTTTGAATTTTATCTTGAGGATTTTCTGAAGGCTGTCGAGCTCTTTAGGCTTCATCGGCGTGTTCATAAAGGTAATTGGAAATATCGGAAACTTGTTTGAAATTAGAATAGACGGAAAGCGGAATCTCTAATTGATACGTTTCTTCTAGTTGGGTAATTAAGTCCTCTAAATCAAGCTCTGTGATGTTTAAATCCGCTTCGAGTAGAGATTCTTCGTGGACGAGATCTTCTTCGAGATCATAAAGTTTTATTATTAGTTTTTTAACTTCTTCAAAATAATCCACGATGTTAAATTAAAAGTTTAAATATAAAAATTCAAAATTATAGAAGCTGACTACGTCAGCCTTTATTTTTAAAATTTGATCTGTCATTTTGATTTTTGCATTTTAATATTTGATTTTACTATTGAGCCTAAAACGCCATTTACAAATGAAGCAGAAGATTCATTTCCATACTCTTTGGCTATTTCGACTGCTTCGTCGATAACTACCTTGTAAGGTTCTTTTTTCTCCTTAAATACTAGCTCGTATACCGCGAGTCTTAAAATTGCCAAATCTAATGGAGGTATTTGAGCAAGAGGCCAAGCCGGAGCATTTTTCTTGATAAGAGCGTCTGTCTTGCCTTTGTTCAAAAGCACTTGCTCTGTTAGGCCGGAAGACTCTGAATCTGGCCTAAAACTTTGGGCAAATAGATCTTTTACTGTTTCTACCCTTACTTTGTGCCTCGGGTCACCTTTTCGCTTCATGTGAACTTAATGTGCAACTAGTCCTCTTACGCAACCTTGTAAAAGCTGCAATTTGGACATGCGTGATGCGGCAACTTCAGTCCTTGGCATTTAGGACAAATTACGGTTGCCAATAAGGAAATTGTTTTGGTCGATTTCCTTGTTCTGGTTCTTGATTTCGCGTGCTTCTTCTTAGGTAACGGCGTCATGTTTGTAAAACTTCCTTAAATACTACTATTTCTTCTGTTTTTTATAAAAATATCAGAGGAGCGCAATTTAGGCAATGCTGAATTCGAACTGCTGATATGTTTTAAGTTTACAATTAACAATAAAGAATAAACAATTAACAAAATTGAAAAGTATCAAGGAGTCAGCGAAGCGGAAAAAGTTCTGCTTAAGTGACTCTTCAATACGTTCAGAGTCACCTTGAGCTTGTCGAAAGGTGACTAATTGCTACTCAAAGGGTGATTATATGGACTGGGTAGTTTGAAGTCAACTACTGGCCGTCTGAGGGTTGAATTGTCGTTGCCGCCGATGTTTAGTTAGGCTGGACGTATTCGTTTTCTATTCTTTTAAGTTTTTCGGTAAAAGCCTTATTGTTTTTAAGATCAGGATCCTCTTCTATCAGCTTTTTGGCCTCGGTTTGAGCAATAACTATCATTTCCCTGTCGGTAATATCTGCGATTTTTAAACTTGTGAAACCAGATTGCTTTAGGCCGAATGTTTCGCCCGGGCCTCTCATGTTAAGGTCAATTTCTGCCAGTTCGAACCCGGCATGGACTTTTTCCATGCTTTTGAGGCGCTTTACTGAGTTTTCGCCTTTAGAAGGGGTAAATAGTAAACAATAAGACTTATGCTCTCCTCTGCCCACTCTTCCCCGCAACTGGTGGAGTTGAGCGAGGCCGAAACGTTCTGCTGATTCGATCATCATCACGTTTGCGTTTGGCACGTCGATTCCGACTTCGACAACAGGAGTAGTTACTAAAACGTGAATTTTATTTTTTTTGAATTTGTTGATTATTTCTTCCTTTTCTTTAGATTTGAGTCGGCCGTGCAACAGACCCAACTTAATGCCTTTTGAGAATTTCGTCTTGAGTTTTTTGAATTCCTCTGTAGCAGCCTTAACCGTTTCCATCGTTTCTGAAGGTTCGACAAAAGGTGTGAGAATAAACACTTGTCTACCCTCTTTAACTTGCTTTTCGATAAATTTGTACGCGTCTGCTCTTTTAAAATTTGGAACTACGAACGTCGAGATTTTTTGTCTACCTTTGGGCATTTCGTCCAGAATTGTTAGATCGAGATCTCCATACAAGGTTAGCGATAGAGTCCTTGGAATTGGCGTCGCCGTCATTGTTAAAAGATGAGGCGTAACTTTTTTGGATTGGTCCAGAAATAATTTCGCGCGTTGAGCAACTCCAAACCTGTGTTGCTCGTCGACAATTACGAGGCCCACTTGCCTGTTGGGTTTGAAAGTTGTCAGAAGCGCATGAGTGCCACAAGTTAGTTGACCTTTGACCTTTCTGCTTCCTGTCCAGATACCGACTGTTACTCCGTGCGGTGAAAGTATTTCTTCAAGTGTTCTTTGATGCTGGAAGGCAAGGATTTCTGTAGGAGCCGCAAATAAGACGTCGAAGTCATTACTTAGAGCGAAGAAGGCAGCAATTGCAGCAACCACTGTTTTACCGGAACCTACGTCTCCTTCCAATAGTCTGTTGGATGGAATCGTTCTTTTAAAATCATTTGTTATTTGCTCGACTGCTTTTTCCTGGGCCGTAGTCAATTTAAAAGGAAGCGAATCAATTAGCGCTTTGAGCTGGGTCCTGTCGACCGCAAGCTGTGGGGATTTGCGCATTTGTTGCCAGTCGCGCCTTCTTTTGATCGACATGAATTGGAGTTGAAAAAGTTCATCAAATGACAGCCTTTTTCTGGCTTTTTCGACGTCCTCGTAGCTTTTTGGGAAATGTATTTGCGATAGTGCTGTTTCAAGGTCCTCGAGCTGATGCCTTTTTGTTATTTGTTCAGGAACAAAGTCTTTTTGCGCATCTAAATAAAGCGGCAAAAGACTTTTGATTCTTGCCCTCAGCCATTTCGAGCTCACACCTTCTGTCTCAGGATAAATGGGGACAAGTCTGCCCGTGTGTAGCGTTTCAGAGTCTGTCGGGATGGGGCTTTTTGAACTGTGGAGAATTTCAAATGATGGTGAAATGAGCTTCAGATGTTGTCCTTCTATTTCTGCCTTTCCCGAAAGAGAAATTGGAGTACCAGCTTTTATGGTTTTTGTTAAATACGGTTGGTTAAACCAAATTACTTCGCAAGTTCCCGATTCGTCGGCGACTGTCGCTGTCGTTATAAATTTTCCAAACCTGGTTCTGATGTTTTTGATTTGCCAGACGTTGCCGACAATGCTTATTTTTTCTCCTGGAGTTACGTCTTGTATAGTTTCCAGTTTGGAAAAATCTTCGTAACGAAATGGAAAATGATATATAAGGTCTTCGACGGTTTCTATGCCGAGCTTTTTGAGTTTATAAGAATAATATTTTCCAACGCCTGGCAGATTCTCGACAGATGTAAGCGGATTCATGAGGTAACGTTGCCTATATTAGGCGTAGACGAGGTAAATGGCAAATTGGCCGGCGATGAAGGCGATGCCGGCGAGGATGACGATTGTTAGCCAAATGTATCTTAGATATTTTCTTTTAAAGTGTGGCCTAGGTATTTTCATAGGTCATTCTTGTCATTCTGGAGGAAGTGAAACGACCGATGGAATATCCTATCGCTTCGCTCCAGGATGACATGGTAAGTTCTCGATAAACTCGAACAATATTCTTCGAGCGGAGTCGAGAAGTAACTTATTTGATTCTTATTTTAACAAACTTTCTTTTGCCAATTTTAACAAGTTGCCCGTCTTCGAGTTGTATGTTCGGATCCTCCGCCCTTTTGTCATCGATGTCTATGCCGCCTTGTTCGATCAATCTTTTGGCTTCGGACTTAGAATCTCCAATTTGTGTCAACAGGTCCATTAGTGTCGCTCCCTGAGTAACTTCTACTGCTTCCACTTCCTCTGGACCTTCTCTTCTTTGGAATGTTTTCTCGAAACTTCCTTGAGCTTTTGCTGCTTCTTCCTCACCATGATAGATCCTCACGATTTCTCCTGCGAGTTTCTTTTTGGCGTCTAGCGGCTTGAGATTTTTTAATTCCGACTCGTCCAAGTCCGTGAGGTTTTTCCAATACTCTTCTATTAAGCTGTCTGGGATAGACATAATTTTGCCGTACATATCTGTGGGTGAATCATCGAGCCAAATACAATTGCCTGTAGTTTTGCTCATTTGCTTGCCATTGGTTCCGGAAATAAGTGGGGTGGTTAAAACAAACTTTTCCCTTTTGTTCATTTTCTTTTGTAGCTCGCGACCAATGAGCATATTGAATGTTTGATCTGTTCCGCCGATTTCCAAATCAACATCCATAGCTACAGAATCGTAACCCTGCAAAAGCGGGTAAAGAGTTTCATGGAGCCAGACTGTGTCGCCGGCGTCGATTCTGCGCTGGAACATTTCGCGTTTAAATAGCTGAGTGGCGCTTATGTTCGAGGCGATATTGAGTATGTCGGCAAGACCTAGCTTTAGGAGCCAATCGCCGTTCTGTTTAATTTGGACTTTATTGAAGTCAATAATTTTCTCAACCTGGCCTTTCCAGTCTTTCATGTGTTCGTCAATTTGTTCCTGGGTAATTTTTGGGCGGGCTGAATCACGTTGGGACGGATCGCCCGCAAGAACGGTGCCGGTGCCGATGACAAGAATTGCTTCATGCCCAAGATCCGCAAACTCCTGGAGCTTTCTAAGAGGAATTGAATGGCCAAGATGAAGTCTCCCGCCAGTCGGGTCGACGCCGAGATAAAGGCGGATCTTTTTCTTCGCCATTAACTTTGCAAGGCCGTCTTTACTAGGCAGAACTTCGACAACTGATCTGGTGAGGGCTTTGTCTGTTTGATCCATATTCAAATATTACACTGTGCAAGGCAGTTAACTCAAACCCGCCTGTAAATTCAAGGTGCCACCTTGTTGTAACCACAAGTTCCACTGATCGGAACTTTTGCGTTATGTCTTACCGTCCTATGGCGAGCGACGTATCTCAAGCTTCGCATCCGCGGAAGTTTGAGATATAATGTGGCTTAACTCAAAGAGCATGAAGTTTTCTACCTACGGGCCCAGGCGGCGCAAATTCTCGTCGCGCTTTTCAAAATTACCGAATCTTTCAACCTCTCAAAGCCACCAAAATCATCCATTTGTCCACCAATCGTCTTTTAACAGACGCAAGTTCTGGGTAAAGTTTTCGCTGCTTATTTCAACAGCTGTCTTTTTCTCCCTAATCGCGATGATGATCTTTACCGTCTTTTCGTTTGTAATTTTTGCAAAAGACTTGCCTTCTCCGAATAAACTTTCTGCTCGCGACTCGTCGCTCTCTACAAAAATTTACGACCGCAACGGGAAACTTATGTATGATATTTTCGCGGACAAAAACAGAGCTCTTGTTAAGTGGAACGAACTTCCGCCCTACGTGAAGCAAGCGACGATTTCGATTGAGGACAAGGATTTTTATGATCACCAAGGGTTTTCACCTTTTGGTTTTTTAAGAGCAGCAGTTAAAACTTTGGTTTTCCGAGACGTTCAAGGTGGTTCGACAATTACTCAACAGGTTGTCAAAAACACCCTTCTTTCTTCAGAAAGAACCTTAACTCGAAAAATCAAAGAATTTATTTTGGCGATTCAGGTTGAGCGCAAATACACGAAAGACGAAATTTTGCAGATTTACTTGAACGAGGTTCCTTATGGTGGAACTTCTTGGGGAATCGAGGCTGCTTCTCAAACCTACTTTAATAAAGAGGCAAAAGATCTGACATTGCCGGAGGCGGTAATTCTTGCGGGTTTGCCTCAGCAACCGTCTTATTACTCGCCTTATGGCACAACGCCAAACGCTTACATCGCGCGCGCGGAAAGCGTAGCCAGAAGGATGCGCGAAGATGGTCATATAACAAAGGAACAAGAAGAAGAGCTTAAAAAGCAGATCCCGGAAGTTAAGTTTTCACCTAACGATCACGGGATAGAAGCGCCGCATTTTGTTTTCCATGTTAAGGATTTGTTGGTCGAAAAGTACGGAGAGAAATTAGTTGAACAAGGCGGGCTTAAGGTCACCACTACGCTAGACCTCGAGCTTCAAAATAAAGCGCAACAAATTGTCGCGGAAGAAGTAGAAAAAGTCGCGAATCTTTCTGTCGGAAATGGGGCTGCGGTTGTTATGGATCCGAAAAACGGTGAGATTCTTTCGATGGTTGGTTCAAAAGATTACTTTGCGGAAAACTACGATGGACAAGTAAATGTGACAACGAGACTAAGACAGCCGGGTTCTGCTCTTAAGCCGTTTACCTACGCTACCGCATTCAAAGCGGGTTACACTCCCTCTTTTGTATTAATGGATGTACCGACAGAATTTCCGGGTGGGACCGGCCAGCCAGCTTATAAGCCTGTCAACTACGACGGTAAATATCGCGGACCGATGCAGATAAGATTCGCGCTAGGTAATTCCGAAAACGTACCTGCTGTTAAAATGCTTGGTTTGGTTGGAGTTAAAAACATGCTTAGAACTGCCTACGACTCCGGGTTAACGACGCTGGAGCCAACGAGCGAGAATTTACAACGTTTTGGTCTTGCTGTAACGCTTGGTGGCGGTGACGTAAGGTTACTCGATCTTGTTAACGGCTACGCGACTCTTGCCAACAAAGGGGTTCATCACGCGCCCGTCGCGATACTCAAGGTTGAAGACCGTTCAGGGAAGGTTCTGGAGGAAAAGAAGGACGACGATCGCGGTAAAGAAGTTTTGGGTGAAGACGTTTCGTTCTTGATCTCGCACATACTTTCGGACAACGTTGCAAGGACTATGATTTTTGGCCCCAATTCCCTGCTTAATATTCCAGGGAAAACCGTTGCTGTCAAAACTGGAACGACAGACGACAAACGCGACAACTGGGCCGTTGGTTACACACCATCCACTGTTGTAGGAGTCTGGGTTGGAAACAACGACAACTCTCAGATGAATCCGCAGATTGCTTCCGGTGTTACTGGCGCGACGCCTATTTGGAACAGAATAATGAGCACCGCGCTGGAGGGCAAAGGTAACGAAGGGTTTAATAAACCGGGTAACGTTAACGCGATGGAAGTAGACGCGTTTAGTGGTGGTCTTCCGTGCCGCGATTTTCCAAAACGAAGCGAATACTTTGTAAAAGGAACAGAGCCTACGCGGGATTGTCTGGCACAGAAAAATCTGGACGGCCGTGAGTACTACGTATTTTTAGAATTCGACCCGGTTTCTGCTGACGGCAGGAACAGGTGGCAGGAAGGAATAGATGCTTGGGCACAGGCTCAACCAGACGAGAAATATCGAGTACCTGCGGAACTTAAAAACGAGCCGACAAAAAATCCTGAAGATATTAAGGTCAACATCTCCAAACCTTCGGATCATAGCCAGGTCGATTTTAGCTTTGAAACAGAGGCTAATGTAGAAACGGGTAAGAAGGTAACGAAGGTGGAGTTTTATATCGATGGATCACTGAAGGATTCAAAGGGAAGCAGTCCATATAAGTTCAGTTACTCGTTTAACACTTCTAATAAAGGTAAGCACAAGATAAAAGTTAAGGCCTTTAACGACGCCAACAAAGATGCTGAAAAAGAGATCGAGGTCAGTGTCGGCGAGCCTTGGAATTAGTTAAATTCCAAA
>JANLHP010000005.1 GCA_024654445.1 Candidatus Curtissbacteria bacterium
ATGGAAGAAATCGTCGGAATTTTTGCCAAACTCGGCTTTTTTCTCCAAAGCTATCCCGAAGTCGATTGGGATTGGTACGCTTTTGAATCCCTAAACATGCCAAAAGATCACCCTGCGAGAGACGACTGGGAAACTTTTTTCATCAAAGCTCCCACGAACTCCCGTTACGGGAGCCAGGTTCTCACACCTCACACATCAAACGGCCAGGTCCGTGAAATGGAGCGAGTCAAAAATCCGCCGATTCGAATGCTCAACATCGCAAGATGTTACCGAAGACAAATCGACGTTTCTCACACGCCAATGTTTCATCAATTCGAAGGTTTATTGGTCGACAAAAACGTATCGATTCCAGATCTCAAAGGAACTTTGGATTATTTCTCGACAAACTTTTTTGGCAAACAAAGAGTAACGAGGCTTCGCCCTCATCACTTCCGCTTCACCGAACCATCTTTCGAAGTCGACGTCACTTGTGGCGTTTGTTTAGGTAAAGGATGCCGTTTTTGCAAATCTGGCTGGGTCGAACTCGGCGGCGCGGGCATGGTTCACCCCAACGTTCTCAAAGCCGGAGGCATCGACCCAAAAGAATATTCCGGGTTCGCGTTCGGATGGGGAATAGAACGAACCATCGCCATGAGAACAGACCTTGGGGACATTCGTTTGCTTTACCAAAACGACCTAAGGTTCCTAGAACAATTCTAATGTTAAATTCGAAATACGAAACACGAGTTTATAAATTATGAATTTACTTATACCAGTTAACTGGCTTCGCGAATATTTAAAAACAGATGTAGCCGCAAAAACAATTGCTAGCTACCTAACCTTGTCCGGACCTTCGGTTGAGAGGATAGAAAAAAAAGGCGATGATTTTATTTTTGACGTTGAAGTAACCACCAATCGTCCAGACGCTTTCTCCATATACGGCTTGGCCAGAGAAGCAAACGCGATTCTTGCGGCGCAAGGAGAGAAGTCGAAGCTCGTCGACCCCAAAGGCTTAGATCTTCCTCTGGAGCCGGACAACCACGCCCAATACACGCTCGACGTTCTTATAAAAGACCCCAAGCTTTGCCCAAGATTTACAGCAATCATCCTCGACAACGTAAAAATCCGCCCGTCTCCCGCGTTCATTAAAAATGCTCTTACCAAAAGTAGTATCCGTCCTATTAATAACATCGTCGACATCACAAATTACGTCATGTTGGAATTGGGCCAACCAATGCACGCGTTCGACTATGACAAAATCTTAGGCAGCAAAATGATCCTTCGCCCAAGCCGAGAGGGCGAAAAAATAAAAACGATCGATGAGCTGATAAGAAAACTTCCAAAGGGCGCAATAGTCATCGAAGACGAAAAAAGGCCCATCGACCTCTGTGGAATAATGGGCGGCGCGAACTCCGCGATCAACAGCAGAACCAAAAGGGTTCTCTTCTTCGTTCAGGCTTACGACCCGATAACAATCAGAAAAACGACTCAAGCGTTAGCATTTAGAACAGACGCGGCGGCGAGATTTGAAAAGGGAATCGACCTCGAAGGAATACTGCCAGCGATGTCGCGCGCAATTTATCTTGCAAAGAAAACGTCAGGCGCCAAAATCGCTTCCGAGCTAATCGATATATATAAGGAAAAACCAACGCCCAAAACGATCAACCTTTATATTTCGAAGCTAAACAGCTACCTTGGAATGGAATTTGAGCCCGTCAAGGCTGCTGGAATCCTGTCCCTTTTGGGCTTTAAGGTAAAGACGTCACCGGCGGCGATAACAGCTACAGCACCCTCCTGGCGAACCCAGGACATGGAAACACAAGAGGATCTGGTAGAGGAAATCGCGCGCGTATATGGCTATCACAATTTGCCCAAAAAACTCCCTTCCGGCCAAATTCCGCTGGAAGAAGAAAGTATCCTTTCAAAAGTAATCGAGCTTAAAGGTGCACTCAAGTATTTGGGCCTGACAGAAATTATTTCTTATTCGATTATTTCCGAACAATTCCTAAAACTTTCCGGCGCGCACAAAGATCAGACAGTAGAGCTTGCTAACCCGCTGACATCCGAATGGCAGTATATGCGTCCGACAGTTTTGATTTCTCTGGCAGACGCGATCGCCAAAAACCAAAATATTTCCGACAACATCAAAATCTTCGAAGTTGCCAAGACCTACATCAAAAATGGCGACGATCTTCCAACTCAAGATTTAATGTTAACCATCGCACTACAAAAGACAGATTTTTACGCAATAAAAGGAATTGTCGAAAACATTTTCGAGGTCGTAAAAAGAAAAGCGTCTTTTTCTCAATTAAAATCAGCCAATTCGCTTTTTGAAAAAGAACTCTCCGCTCAAGTTAAGATCGGAGATAAGGTGGTCGGAACATTGGGAATGCTAAATGAGTCGGTAACTGATAATTTAGGCGTTGATGGGTCCATCGCCGCAGCAGAGCTCAATCTAACTGAGATTTACCAGCTACCAGCAACTAGTTACTCCTATAAACCAGTCCCCAAATATCCTCCGGTTATCGAAGACATTAGCGCGATAGTCGGCAAGAAAATGCCAATTGGCGAAATTATCGAAGAAGTTAAAAAAGCGGGAGATCCGCTCGTTAAAAAAGTAGAGATCCTGGATATTTTTGAAGACGAAAAACTCGGCGAAAATAAAAAATCAGTAACTCTGCGCCTAACTTATCAGAAATCATCCGGCACTCCGACCCAAGAAGAAGTAGCGCAGGTTCGCGACAAAATAATCTCTCACCTAGAAAAGTCCTTGTATGCAAAAGTCCGAAAGTAAAATTTTTCTTAAACAATGACAGCCGTAGAGAGAGAACCATCTCCTATTACCCTTGCTATAGAAACATCTACTCGAGTTTCTTTTGCTCTTTATGAGTTTCACGTTAAGGACATCGGAGCCGTTCCAGAAGAGGAACTTATAGGCTTTGGACGAAAATCGCGAGAAGGGGTTCGTAAATTTACTGAACCAATAAGAGATCACTTACCTGAATCAATACACGTAGGGGTTCACAAGGATAAAAAAGGTGTCATCTGGACAACCGAGTACAAAGCCCAAACCAACGATTTAATAGAGACAAACTATCAAGATGGGAAAGTAGTAATAATTAGATTAGCAAGCCCATTCTCGTGGTCTCTGCACGGATATGAAATTCCTCTTTTAGTAAAAGAAGCATTGGTTCGAGAACAGAAAACCCAGGAGGAATAAGGACAAAACACAGAGCATCCGGGTTGAGGACAATACACCTTAAGGGTACAATCTAGAAATGGTCCACAGACACGTAAAACGAACCTTCCTTATCCTTTTTATCACCGGACTGATTTTAACCGGACTCTTTGGCTGGCTGTTTTTGGGCGCGGAGAAAAAGCAGGAGCAAGCTATCCAGCAAATCAAGGAAAGAATTAAGCCCCTCGAAAGATACACCTACGAAAACCTTTCCAGGTCTCAATATAAGCCAAGCGAAATAACAATCGGAGAAGTTTTAAAAAAAGATCCTAACTACGTTTCTTACAAATTCTACTTTAATATTGACCCTCAAATAAACTCCGGCCAAACAAAAAAAGTCAGCGGCCAACTAAATGTCCCGGACGCCCCTGGCCCTTTTCCGGTCATCATAATGAATCGGGGCTTTATGGAACAGGAAGGTTACCAGAGCGGTGACGGAACAAGAAGGTCGAGCGAGATTTTTGCCACAAATGGATTTATTACTCTGGCGCCAGACTTTTTGGGATTTGCAGATTCCGACCCACAATCTGACAATTCAATAGAGGACCGCTTTCAAACGTACGTCACAGTTTTGACTCTGCTTGAGTCTATTCCTAATCTAAATTCGGCACTGCAGACGACTCCTGTCCTAGCTAGAGCGGACTCTGGCCGAGTCGGTCTTTGGGGACACAGCAACGGAGGTCAGATCACTCTGACAGCTTTGGAGATAACAGGCAAACCATACCCGACAGTCCTTTGGGCACCCGTCACCAAACCCTTCCCGTATTCAATATTCTATTACACAGACGAATTCGACGACCACGGCAAAGCTCTAAGGAAGGCAGTTGCCGATTTTGAAGAAGACTACGACGCAGAAAATTTCTCTCTTACAAATTATATCGACCGCATTAACGCTCCAATCCAGCTTCATCAAGGCGGCGCGGACAAAGAAGTACCCGTTTGGTGGTCCGACGATTTTGTTGAAGCGATGGAAGAAAAACAAAAAGAAGTCGAATACCTTATCTATCCGGGCGAAGATCACAACTTTTTGGGCGGCAGCTGGAACACAATCGTCCTGCGCAACATCGCCTTCTACCGCCAATCTTTAAATGAGGTAAAATAGCCAGGTGAACCTATTCTTCGATATAGAGACCATCCCAGCTCAGGAAGCACAACACGATATTTTGCGTGAAATCCACGCTAAGAAGTTGGAAGACGGCAAAAAGGTCGACGCGGAATTCGAAAACTATCTGGCCGCGACCTCTTTTGACGGCGCTTTCGGCAATATAATCTGTATCGGTTACGCGATAGACGAAAAACCAGTGGAAATACTAAAAAGCGAAGAGCCACAAATACTCAAAGACTTTTGGCAAATTGCCAAAGAGGCACACCTCTTCATCGGCTTTAACAACATGGACTTCGACCTAAGATTTATCTATCAACGCTCCATTATCCACGGCGTAATGCCGACTCAAAATCTAAGCTTCGCGCGTTACCGAAACAACCCTATTTACGACATCATGTGGGAATGGCGTAAGTGGGCGAGAGAACCATCGGTTTCACTAGACACTCTCGCCAAAGCTCTTAGCATCGAAAGCAGCAAGGGCGGCGAAATCGAAGGCAAAAACGTTTGGCAAGCCTACAAAGACGGTAGGCTGGAAGAAATTTGCGACTACTGCAAAAAAGACGTCGAAGTAACAAGATCGATCTACAAGAAGATGGTTCCGGGAACCCAAGCGCGAATGCCGTTTTAAATATGCGCAAACTTAAGCTTGCCCTTATCGCTTCGTCTCTCCTTGTTTTTACAATCGCGTTTTTAGTTAAAGACGATATCGAAGACTTCTACACACAACTCGCGTCTAATTTAAAAACCCTAGACCAAACGAGAGATTTCACGCTTAAAGAGGTAAAGCGAGAAATCTTCACGCCTCCGCCGCTCATCGCCAAAGAAGAATCAGAAACGTCCAATTTAACAGTATCCGGGACAATCCAGTGGACCAACGCACAGAGAAGGGAAAACGACGTTGCAGAGCTTAAAATGAACACCAAATTAAACGCGTCCGCGCAAGTTAAAGTAAACGACATGTTCAAAAACCAATATTTTGCGCACGATTCACCAAGCGGCAAAAGCGCGGGAGATCTAGCTCACGAAGCTGGCTACGATTACGTCCTGATCGGTGAAAACCTAGCGCTTGGAAATTTCGCGGACGATCAAACACTCGTCCAAGCTTGGATGGACAGCCCGGGTCACCGCGCAAATATTCTGAAAGAAGACTTCACAGAAATTGGTGTTGCGGTAGGCCGCGGTATATACGAAGGCAAAATGACATGGCTGGCAGTCCAGCATTTCGGCAAACCGATGCCAAACTGTCCATCACCAGATAATTCGCTCAAAAACCAGATAGAAGCCAACCAAGCGAAACTGAACCAATGGAAAGGGGAATTGGACGCAAAAAAGCAGGATATGGATAATACAAATCCAAAAAACGGGCCGGAATACGAAGCCAAGGTTAACAGCTACAACTCCCAGGTTGAGCTATACAACAGCCTTTTGACAAGCACTCGCCAAATGGTTGATAGTTATAACAGCCAGGTAAACAACTTCAACAACTGCGTTGGGAGTTAAAAAAGGTGAAATTGGATATCAAGAGGCATCTAGTTTGCATTCAGCCTCAAAATATCCTTAGGTGCGAGCGTAGCGAGCACCACAGGTTATTTGAGCCCCCTAGGCCCACAGCTCGAAGAGCGAGGACCGTAGGGTGCGCAGCACCCTATAGTTAATTTTTAGCCTCGATTGTCCTTAGGCGTGAGAGTAGCGAACGCCACAGGATATTTGAGCTCAAAGTTTGCTTTTTAGGCTCAAATGTCCTATAATACAAATAATGACTTCAGAGCGCGTAGGTGAGTTCGGCCAGTCAAATAGCGTACAAAAAAGAATCGCAGAGGCCACAAGGTCTGCCTTAGAGTGGTACGACACAGATCCAACTGCCAACGAGACGTGCAGTTATGTCGGCTCTAGGCTTGAAGCATTAAATACAATGTTTCACATCGGTCAAGCGTTCGTAAGAAGGGCAGACACACAGGGAGCAACTTTAGTCTTAAATGGAGAAAAAATATCAGCTCTTGTAAGAATAAACCTCCAAGACGTTCCAAATACAGACTTTTTTTCTACTGAAATGAGAGCAAAAAAACTTCACCACTTCATCAACAATGTGATTTTGCCAGCATTTAGAATTCTTGAAAATAACCCAAATCTTCTTGATGTAAGACCTGAGTTCTTTGGTATACGAGAAACTCCTCAAAGGATCTGGGCTGAGTAGCCACTGAGATGGATAAACCCAACGCTAAAGACTTTAAGAAAAAGCTTACCCCAGAACAGTACAACATCTGCTTTTTAAAAGGAACCGAACCCCCGTTTAGCGGAAAATATACCGATAATCACGACACTGGAATGTACGTGTGTATTGCCTGTGGTCAAAAACTGTTTTTGTCTTCCACGAAATTTGATAGCAACACCGGCTGGCCCAGTTTCTGGGACGTAGCAAAAGAAAACAACGTAAAGCTGGAAGAAGATACCTCTTTGGGCATGAGCAGGACAGAAGTTCTATGCAGCAACTGTGGAGCACACCTTGGCCACGTTTTTAACGATGGGCCAAGAGACAAAACAGGTTTAAGATATTGTATTAATTCATTAGCACTCGATTTTAAACCAAAGAAATAACGTGGCGGAAACTGACAGTCCGGAATTTGAGCAAGAAAACATCAAGACACACTGGAAAGAAAAGCTTTCGTGGGTCAGGAGAACGATAAAAGACCCGCAGGAACGAGGAGAGTTTGACAATGGCATTGCTCTCTACAGACAACTTGTCGAATCTGGCCGTATTAAGTTCGGAAGAAGCCTGTCCGACGATTACGAACACGCCCAACATTCCGGAAGTGATGCGGGCATAAACATTGAAGTAAGAGTTAGCAATTTCGTATTAGAAGACCCAAGGAAACTTTCTGCGAACAAGCGAACACGGATGGAAGATTCTGTAAAAAGGAACTTAAAGTATATAAATCAACGTTACGATGAAATTGTAAAAAGCGGATTCGGATCTCGTCTTGATCCAAAGAACCAATAAATGAGCAAAGAACACGTTTTGTATACAGCCGCATTCGTCGGCTTCGCAGCCGGCTCTTATGCTGTCCACGAATGGCACAAAAAAAGGTCTAAAAGCATAGCTGGTGAGCCAACAACAACACCGGAAGAGTTCAAAAAACACTTCAAAGAAAAAATTGAATGGTTAAAAAACCACACCTCAGATCCTTCACGATTTGCTGACCTTGCATCACTCACGATGGATTTTGAACCACTCCTAAATAGTAGCGAATTCAAGCTTGAAAACCCTGACTCCATAATTCTGCAAGATACTAAAATTATGTCTCCAAGCGATGAAGAATATCTAGAAGCAACGCTGTTAAGTACAATGAGAGCGGTTCTTACAAGTCGTCACCAAGCCAGGACGACCGGCTAACTTAGCCTTATTTGGGGCTCGTTAGCGAGAGTTTTCCAAAGAGTCATGGACGCGTAAGTTCTGTAAGGACTCCACACGAGCGACATTTCTTCCATTTGCGCTAACTTAAGGTCCTCAATTTCATATAGCCTTTCCATCGCTCGTCTTAAACCCAGGTCTCCAAGAGAAAATACATCTGGCCTTGCCAAACTAAACATTAAAAACATCTCCGCGCTCCAGGGCCCGATTCCTTTTATTTTTGTGAGTTCTTCGATTATTTCCTCGTTCGAAAGTTTATCAATACCCGCAAGAATTAGTTCTTTGTCGTTAACAGCCAGAGCCAGTCCCTTTATATAACTCACTTTCGTGCCCGAAAGACCAACCTTTCTTAGTTTTTCATCGCGAGTCTCAATAACAGCCTCCGGCGAAAAATCTGCACCATACAATTCCTGAAACCGAGACGCAATTGCTGCTGCCGATTTTACAGAAAGCTGTTGGCCGATTATTTTACGAACCAAATCCCAAAAATAATTTTCTGATTTGGTAAGAGGCCACAACTCGAGCCCCTTCGATGCTCGAAAGAGTATTGGATCAGCCTTTTTTATATGTTTAAGATATTTATCCATCGTGTTTCCGATTATATCGTTTTTGAGCAAAATTAAAGAAAAATTGGCAATTATGACGAAATTTGCCCGGGAATGACAACAATTGACGTCTGGACACAATAGAATGCAAGAATCTGAACAAGAAATTAAGGAAAATGGTCTTTTTGGGAAAATTCGTCAAAAACGAATGTAAATAAAGTATAACACAAAAATGGGGAGACTAACAATAAGCAAAAATTTTTTAGTAAATTTCAATTACCACGTACCAATCTCAAACAAGTTCTGCAAACCC
>JANLHP010000006.1 GCA_024654445.1 Candidatus Curtissbacteria bacterium
GTTGGGGTTGAGTTTTTGGTTTTCCCATTGAGCGAGAACAAAGTTGGCGTCGTAGGCCCTAAGGATCTTCCCTTCCGGCGATTCGTATAAACCGTTTCCGATTTTACGTGTGTAATCTCGTTCCATTTATTGTTTGTTTTTTAAAATAATGTCACTTGTCATAAGCCGTCTGTTTTTTTATCGTCATTTAAGAGTTCCAGTGCCTTTTCTCTGGCGGCTTTTTTGCTGCCGTTGTTGTTCAGAACAAGTAACAAAATTGAAGTTGAAAGTCTATCCAGCTTATTGTGCATCTTGTTAAGTTGTCTTGTGGTTATCACCAGAAGAAAAGACGCTACGAACATGGGGTAAGTTTGGGGGTCGGAAGCAAGGCGAATCAAAAAATCGTCCATGTTAAAAGCTTAGAGTCGGATTTTATCGCAACGCAAATCAAGTTTGACTTTTGACGAAGAAGTGATAGTATGGTGTTATTATTCTGCCTGCCAGAATGGTAAAAACACTACTTGTTGTCATATTTTCATCTTTAATATTGGCTGGATGTACTTCTACCGATTCGTCAGTTAGCGGGATAACGGATACAAATTACTCAGAAGAAAGACCACCATCAACCGGGGATTATGATTGCTCAGATTTCTCAAGTCATTCAGAAGCTCAAGACTTTTTTGATTCGGAAGGTTATGGGGATCCACACGGGCTAGACCGTGATGGAGATGGGGAAGCCTGTGAAACGCTACCATGAAGTTTAAGTTATTTATTATATTTTTAATTCTGGTTATAGGTAGTTTTCTTTTTTACTGGTTTCAGATTAGAACTAGTGAGATTAGGAAGGAATGTCACAGAAGTAATTTTGACAGAGTCAACGAGTCAAATTTCGAATGGGCAGAAGGAAAAGAGTGGTCGCCTACGGGGACATATGAAAGAAGAGATCATCTGTGGGGTTGGGTCTATCCAGATCAAGGCGATTTGGAAGTAAAAACTACGAATTACAAACTTTGTTTACAGAAGGAAGGATTAAAGTGAAGGAAATAGCAGCTGGTGTAGCTTGGCTCACTGGCGGATTCTTGCTTTATAGGATTGGTCAAATATATGGGTTCTTGGCATTTATGCTGGTATCAATTGTAGCCCTATTGATTTATCACAGCAGCAACGACAAGTAAGGTTATTTCGGTACTAAACTCTCTATTTGCTTCTTTTCCTGTTTGCTTTCTGTCGTTTCTTTTGGTTCCTTATATTTAAATCCGTACTTTTTGAAAACATTTTCCTGTATTCTGTCCCTAGACTTGGTAATTGCCTTTTGCTTGGCCTCGTTTGACAAGTTCTTGTAGGAGTCCGTAGTATGTGTCGTTTTATACCATTCGTCGTATTGTTTGTTAAATTCGTTATTCGCCTCTCTGAATTTGCTTTCCCCAACTTTTTCCTTAAACGCTGTTTGTGCTTTCGTAGGCTTCTTTGCCCACTCACTTTCAGATTTTCCGTAAGTGTTGGCTCCTATACCTAAGTTGTCAACAATCATTGCAAGCAAGGTGTCAGCAGAGTTTGGGTCTTTTTCAAGTTCTCTATAAGTGGTCACACCAATTGGCACAAATAAGGTCTCCAGTATGCTTTCAGCAGATTTAGGGTCTCTACCCTCGCGATCTTGGCCTTCAAAATAATTCCTAATAACTGCTGCTGCTGGGGAAAGTTTATTCTCAAAAAAGTTGTATATAACGTCTTTGCCTGTTTGTGCTCCAAATTCACCCGAATTGATAGGGCTGACCATGCCAGTAGTAGAAGATTTTGAAGACATTTTAAGTAGTCGTGCTGCTAGTGTAATCAGTGCGCTCGAGCCGCCAGTTACATCAAATCGTGTGTTACCAATCTTGATTTTCCCAAAATCGGCGCTTCTAGGATCTGTCTCAACACTTCCTGGACGCACTGCATTTGCTATTGCTAAAACAGCAGCCGTACCAGTAATTACTTTCACAAGGTTCACAGCAGCTTGCTTTCTGACAAAATTGCTTCCTCCAGCCCCGGTAAAAACATGGCCCAAGGTGTCAACTTGGCTCTTCAAAAATCTAGGAGAGAAAAAGATGTTATTAAGTGTTGTTGCCGTCGAACCCTCAAGTCTGCCTAGATTTCCTCTACCCGTTAAGGAATTAACCATTGAAGCAATTGGCTGAAGTTCTTTAGGGTCGTCGATATTTATGCCAGAGCGCTTGGCAATTTCTAAGTATTTATCAAATATGTCTGCTCGCTGGCGGTAGACAAATCCTGTAAAGGCATTTTCGGAAGCCTTAAAAACTCTGCCAGCAAGGGGTACTTTGGTTGCTATAGTTCCTGGATACGCTTCTTCAATAGTTCCAATGGCAAGCTTTGCCTTCACCATCCGCTCGTAATTTGGTCGTGAAACGATGTCAGCATTCAACTCGTCCATTACCTGTTTTCCGCCAAAAGTCTTGAAAATATCAACAAATGTTTTTCTGGCGTTTCTTTGCCAAATAAGGGGATTGGTCATTAAGGTTTTCCATCCTTGCCTAAAAATCGCGCTGTTATCTAGGGAAGCCTTAATAGACTTTGCATTTCCAGCAACATCGGAAAGATTCTGGCGTACATTTGTCGGTTTAGCTCTATCTGCCAAACTCAATCTTTTTGTACCCTCTTTGAGATCATTCGTGTAATTCATCAACTCTACTTTTGCTCTACCATATGCAATTCTTTGTGTTTCATCAGCAAAAGTTAGGTCCTCTTTCTGTAGGGTTCTTGCTTCTTGAACCTTCTTAGATAAATCAGAAATAGTTTTCGCTTCCTGTTCTGTTACACCAAATCCTAACCTAGTAGAAGCCAAATCTTGTAAAAATACCTTTTCTTCTTCAGGGCTTAGTATTTTGTCCATTCTTTCGATTCTGGAAATTAGGTCTCGTTTGGCTTGTGGGGTAATACCAGATACTTTTTTGGCCCAAGTTATGTAGCCTCTTTGCTGATTTTTCAGAAGTAATTTACTCTCAAAAAGGCCATTTACCTGTACTCCATTTTCTTTCCCGACCAGCTTTTCAAGGAAAGCACGCCTCTCTTCGCTGGTCATTTTTCCCAGTTCGTCAGGGTTAAGAGTGCCATCTTTCAAGGCTCTTTTAAATTCTTGTACTTTTTCTGGTATTAAACAAAATGTCATATTAACACTTGATACTTTCTACGAATTTTCCCCAATCATACTTATCTGGCGTCTTAACTCTCTTTTGAATATCAGCAACTACTTTGTTGCTCATTTCCGTTGGTGTTTTCCCGCTGTATCTTCTCTTAAATGCTTCTTCTCGCACTTTTACTATGTCACTCATTAGTTTTACTGGGGAATCAGGGTCTATTTCGGTCAGGATGCTTAATTCCTGCCCAAGACGGGTAGACTGTAGTGATGCCAGCCTTCTTGCGAGCGCTACGTCACCTTCTGCCAGGTTTTGCATGGCAACATAGATAGAATTGCGAAGTATCCCTTTGGGGGCTTCTTTCTCTCCCGCCAGAACTGCGAGCGCTTCGTTTGGGTTTTTGCTCACGTAATCAGAAGCTTTGGCGATATTTTCCTTCTTACTCATTTCTTTGTAAGTAGAGAGGCCGAGCTGGTCTTTTATTTCTTGTGGTGCTTTATCTAGGGATTTGGTAACTCGTGCTTCCAGTCGGCTTAGTTTTTCTTTGCCTTCTCCAACTGGTAACTGGTTACGAGGAACTTTTATTTCAGATTCACCTTTCATTAAGTCGTTGGCAATTTTGTTCGACCTTATCTTGTCTGCTTCATGTTCAGCCATTCTATTTTTTGGAATGACTTTCAAGTCACGCCACTTCTCATAAATCGGATGGATTGCGTCTGCGACCCTTTTACTCTGTTCTGTATGGACTTGAAATTCTACTGGCTCACCATTTTTGAGTCTGGCTTGAATATTTATGCCCCGATAGCCAAAAGGTGAGGGGCTCTTAAAATAATCCTGTGAATCGACAACCTTTAATTTTTTGGTGACCGCCTCAGTAGCTTGTTGAACTTTATCTTGTGTAGTAATAACCCTTCCTGCGAGTACATCCGCGAACTCGTCTGCATTTCTACTTTCATTCTGGAAACGGATAATTTTTCCCTTAATACTTTCTGGAGATTTAATTCTTGTTTTAAAAGTACCCCCAATATCTTTAGCTACTTCCGTTACTATAGAATCAAAATCAGCCTTGTTTTCTTGACCTATCTTTTGGAGTCTGTTAATATTCGCATCAGCTATGACCGATTCAGTACCCCGCTTTGTTAAAAGAGGATCTAACATTTTTCGAATAGACGAAACCCCAGAAGGAGCACTAACCGCTTTCAAGCTTGTTGACCGTGCTTGGGTTGAGGTTGGTTTCCCAGCGGAGAAAGAATTTGAAGGAATGCCACTTGATCCTTCCGAAATTGCCTCTTTACCCAAAGACTTACCTGCTGCTTGAGGCTTAACAGCATTTTTAACTATTTTCCCTCCCGTTTCTTCAATCGTTTCTTTGACGAACTTTTTCATCGCCGACCTAGCGCTAGTCTTTATTCCCATCGTAGCTAGGTTTCCAATTGGAATAAAATCAGCAACATCGAACGCAACAGAAATAGCAGGATTGGCAAACGCTGTAGTAAGTGCCTCTCCCCATCGTTTATTGTCCATGTGGTCTTTAACCTCACTGACAGTTTTTGGTAAATTCTTGATGCCCTGTTTAAGTTCTTTTTTGCCCTCTTTGGTCGATAAAAGCTCAAGGCTTTTGCCCCAGCTTTGTGCGACTGATCCAGGCATTTGCCCCACAAAGTCTACGATTTCATCATATAGGCCTTTGCTTTTGTATTTTTCAGCAACTTTGGGATAAATACGATCTGGCGCTTTCTGTAAAAGTCTGCCAAATGGTGCGCCGAGTCCTTCGTCAGGGTTTGGCTTACTTGTAACTGCTTTCTTAAAACCATCAAAAACAGACCTTACTGATGTAATTAGTTTGCTCTCCTGTTTTGGTTGAGCCTGTGGTGCCGTGACAAATGCCCCTGGCTCATTTCTTGCGCTTTGGGCGCTGGAGATTGGTTGTATTACCCGATTCGAAGTTTGAAACTGTGGGGCATTATTTGCGTTGCCCCCAGAAATAGGTTGAATAACCATTTAAGAAACAAATTTTCCTTCTTTAAATTCATCTAAACTTTCTTGAGCTGGTCCCCAAGGGGAATAAGAGTTATAGAGTCTGTAAATCTCATCAATGCTTAAGCCGTTTGTCCCGCCATAATGAGGCACTAATTGTCTCGGGGTAACACCTGCCTTAACATCATTAATGAAGTTTTGTTGAGTTTGCTGGGCGTCTACGTTTTTTTGATCAGAGACAGATGCCGCTTTTGGCTTACTTGAAGCTACATTCTGCCTGCTTATAATCTGTCCGGTTCTTGAGTTAATAACCGCAAAGCCCTGGTTTGTGCCATCGTCAAAGGAGATTGTGCTTGTTTGAATATTCTTTTCTCTTTGGGCATTGATGGCGCTGTAGATCATGCTGCTTGAAATTCCTGTTGACCGTGTAAGGTTGGCTATAGCTTCACCGCTTGCGTTATCCAAAGCTCCGGCAGAAAGAAGCGTATTAAACTGGTTTAGGGCTTGTGTAGCAGCCTGAGAGTTAATATCAAATTGCTTAACCTGTAAATTAAGCTGTGTTTCAATGTCGGCCTTTTTAGTAGCTATCTGGTTTTGCAGTGCCAAAGTATCCTGCGCGAATTTCGCGTCCAGTTTCGCAATCCTTCCTGTCATTGTCGCCTCGGACAAGAAGGGGTTATCTTTAATTTTGGCGACTGCTTCATTTTTTGCCAGTGTTTTTGCGTTAAGGTCTGCCTCAATGTCCCTAACGCCTGAATTTGCGTATAAACTTTCATACTGTTGAGGTAGGTTTATAGTCTCGGGTGCTTGAAACCCTGCCTCTGTTCCGGAACCACCCGGACCTGAAGGCCCGGAAGGCCCGGAAGGTTGAGGTGTTGCGGAAGGTTGGAAAGTCCGTTGCTGCTCTTGAAGATAGGATTGAAACTGTGGGAATGGTACGTTTTGCGCCTGCGCCGATTGCCTGTTTACCTCTTCGGAAACTTGTTGCCCTGCGCCAATTTGGCTAGAGCGAGAGTTAATCTGGCCTGGCGCAGATAAGGTTCCCTGTGCAAATTGTTGCCCATCATACCAACCAAGTTCATTAGCTTGTATTACTTGCCCGCTATTTAACTTAACTTGGTTTCCTGAAACAATGCTCGCCATTTTATGTATTCACTCCAATCTGGTTAAGATATGCAAATTCACCGAAGTATTGTTTTGCTGCATAGTTATATGCTTCCCCTGCTTGTTCTGATGTTTTGAAATAACCTAAACAAATTCTTTTCTTATTTACATTTATTTCAGCTCTCCACCTTTTTATCCTTTTATGATCGTTGGCAAAGAAAACTCCTTTAAAGCCATTCTTACTACTTCTTGTATTTTGCATATTTTGTGTCCAACTTCCTATCCTTAAATTTTCTTTTCTATTATCTAGTCCATTAAAATTTTTATGATCAGTTGTTTTATCTTCTGGACAATCAATTATTAAATTATGCATATAAATATTTTTATATTTTGTTTTATCAAATTTATTGTCTTTGTTTTTAAAATATTCTCGTCTATGAGCATATCCATTATCATAATGCCACCTAAATTGGTTTAGATAGTCAAAATCTTCATTATCTACAATAACGAATTTACCTTTTCCAATTTTTCCACTTAATTCTATTTTCTTCATATATCAAAGCGCCCGCGTAAGTCCTTGCTATTACTTCCTCCAAACATATCAGAAACTTCAAACATTGGTTGTAGCTTTTCAAACTTCGCCTGCTCCCGTGCAATTTTGCCCCAAGCAACCGCGAGTATCTGTTTGGCCTCAGCGCTTCTGAATTGGGCGGATTTGTCTTCATCAGTTTTAGCTTTTAGAATTGCGACTGCTTCAAGTTGTATGGCTTCATTAGCCTCTGGAGTAGAGTAAGAAAAGACTGTCGTATCACTATCGGCACTCATAGCAGTAACCACTTTTATCCCCCAGATACAGATGACACCTATTCCTGTTGCAAGGCTTCCAAGTGTGGTAGGTACAGGCCAGATAAAGAACCTTCTCCATTGGTTCGCCCACTTTTTATCGGTTGAGTCTGGGTTATCTTCTTTCCAATTTAAGTAATCATCAAAAGAAAGCGGGCTTCCGTCCGGGTCTTCACCATAGCGCTCTTCTTCTGCGTCAGAATTAGTGATTGAAAGTTTCCAAATAGAATTAGAACGCCAGTTTTGAGGATAGTCGTAGTATTCTTGATTGGCTTGGGTAACAGTTTTTTTTGCGTCCTGAAGTTCTGGCCACGGCAATAGACCCCCTGCCTTCCTGTAGGCTCGGTTTATAGCCCTGTCAATAAGGTTAGGAGAATATAACGTAGATTCATCACCTACGGTTAAGTCGTCTTGGCAAGCTACCCGTATATCCGCTAAAGTAACCATACTCTCAAGGTTAGAGGTGGATTTTATTTAAAGGCAAGAGAAGATTTATAAATTAAGGTTATTTTTAAATATCTTAAAATAAATTACAAGAGTTTTACTTGCTAAAGTGGAATCAATTCTAAAAATTAAAGCGGTGGTTGTTGTATAAAGATTTATACTTTCATGAGGTGCATTTCCAGAACCAGTAAAATAAGGTAAATTAATATATTGTCCTGCTGACAAAATTCCACCAATTACTGCAACAAAAAATGGATAGTAACCTAAATTATGAGTATATATTGTTACTTCGTCAATTATAGGTGATTGCAGTGGATCAGTTATCACTAACCAAGGAGTAGGATTTGTAAAATTATAGGTATAACTATCAGAAATAGCATACTTGAAAGTGTTGTAATCCGAACTGAAAATTAGATTATTAGGATCAGTTTCAGTAAGAGCATTAAATCCTGATTTCGCAACAATAATTTTATTTGTCATGCTAATGGTATTTCACAAATATAATATCTTAAAGTAGGTGTGTAATTACCACCAGTATTATTCGTAAAAGTATACGTGATATTTGTTGCATCAACTTTTACTGATGCTAATTGAAATGATGATCCTAAAGCTGCTGCTGAATGACTTCCTGCTAAGCTAACTCGTCCATCAGCGAATTTAATCATAGTAAAAACAAAAGGAATAAAACTTTGTCCATGAGCCACTGTATGTGAATTTCCACCCGATGCTGAAGTTGGAGAAAAAGTTCCAGTGGCTAAAATTTTGAAAGTATTATAAGCACTGTGAAAAATAAAATCGTTTGGATCAGTTGAAGTTAGTGCATTTTTACCAGCTTTGGCAACTCTAATTTGAAATGTCATACTTGTTGATCGTAAAAAATATAATATAGAAAATTATGATCGCTACCATCAGTATGAGAAAAATGTATAACAGATGTTGTAGCATAAGCATTATATCCAGCACTCGGATTATATAACCATCCTAACTGGAATAAACCACTTCCTAAATCAACAAAAAAAGCAAAAAATGGAATATATCCTAAATTATGGGTGACTTCTGCACTCCCTCCAGTTGGAACATTTATTACTCCACGATCAAACTCTTTAATTAATACATTGTCTTGATCTGAATATAGAGAAAAATGGTCAGGATCTGTATCGGTCAATGCGTTATATCCTGGCAATGCAACTCGTATAACATTTGTCATTAGTCTGGGTCTCCTATCACAATTGCTGGGATTCCATCGTTAAGATATACAGTCCTCCCGTTCCCGCTTGTAGCCTCTTCGGTAATTATTGAATTTGAAACAATTGTTGATCCTGCCCTAACTTGTCCTGCAAAAATCGCACTTCCGTCTGTTCCGTCAATCGCAAAAGTAGTTAATCCTGCTATATCCCTTGCTGTTATTCCGTTAGGAGTAATTCTTAAATCTCCCGTCAGACCCTCCTGGAAATTACCTACCTGAATTGCTCCAGACTGAACTAGCTTGAATTCTTCCAATATTTTCCTACTTCTCGTATTAAGAGCCGTACTTAAAAGTTCTACGGCAGTCCTTTTAACTGGGAACTTCTCTCCCTTTGTGGTAGCAGGGCTGAAAGTATCGTTTTTACCACCTTCGGAAACCGAAGTGGGGATTACAAGAGGCTCACCCGGAAACGGGTTGTCCTCGATTACTTCTGGTTCAAAAACGTCTTTAGCCATTTATAAAATAAGTGTTGATCCTAAAAATCTCAGGTGTAGTGTTGCCGCTTGGATTTAAAACAAGCCTAGTTTCTATTATGTCCATTTCTTCGCCTATCCTGAAAGTTGCTTTTTTACCGCCCGTTGAAGTAAAAGCGCTGTTCCCGTCTGCGGTATTTGCCTGCACAAAAGTGCCTGATTTGTTTTTCTGATAATAAAACTCGACACTGCACCCTGTCGGTAGCTCGTCCATAAATACCTCAACGTGGGTAAAGATTGTTGGTTTTTCGGCTTTTGTAACGGGGACTCGATATTCTAATCCTTCCCATATGCCCGTAGCCTTTGTGGTTGAATCTACCGCCCGAACCCCAAAATCCGTCCCATCGCGGTATGAGGCAATATCCGTGCCGTCTACGTTCACCACAGCCCCTATCTCATCCACGTCCATCTCGTATTCAAGGTTCATGGTGAATGGCTGCTCTTTGTTTTTTCTGCCGATTGTGTAAATGCCGTTTTTACCGCTGTCTGCCCCGAATACTCCCCATAAGGACATATTCCCAAGTGTTTGTCTGTCAATCCAGCTATCAGCGGGAAATACCCAGTCAAACATTTCTATTTCCTCAACTTCGTTGGCTACCCCACCTGGGTTTACCCTTCCGCCTCCTGGGAACTTTTTATACGGTATCGAATCGGTAAAGTTGGCAAAGAATAATTCGCCGTTAGTACCTATCTGTATTAAAGGCACTTCGCAGTCTATCGCTCCATTTACCCCTTTATTCGGGTATCCTGCGGGGTAACTCCCAAAAACCGCCCTTCCGTTTCTCTCGACAATAGTTTTTATAAATCTTCCCGGGATTATGTCTAAAGCTTCATTTGTCCATGAATCGTCATAACCAACCAAAGCCACTTTTGACCCATTGGCTATGTAGTTTGCACCACCTACCTGTTTCATAGTGTGCCAGTCAGTACCTGTTAAGTTATCGGCAATTTCTTCGGTATCGCTCCAGTCGGAAGCACCGGGTAAAGGTTTTCTTTTAATTGAAGTAGCAGTTGCCCATTGTAAATAAGTTGCTCCTGTATCAGACGGCTTTTCAATAGCGCCTTTAATTGCTCCATCAGGGTCTTTATATACATTTCTTGTAAATCCGTCTGAGTACCTTCTGTAAATGTTTCCTGCGTTACCGAATCCGTAAGTGTTGCCGTCTGTTGCCTTCACCCACGCAATTACTAGATCAACATATACATTATTAAGTCCTGCCGATGGTGAAAGAGACGGACTTACCGATGAAGAAGGAGAGGCACTTTGTGAAGGCGATAAACTAGCTGATGAGCTTCTTGAAGCTGAGGCTGAAGGTGACAAAGAAGGAGAATTAGATTTGGACGGACTAACCGAAGCACTGGCACTACTGCTGGGTGAAACTGATGGACTTGGTGAGAGAGATGCAGATTGAGAATGGCTTGTACCAAAAAGCCCTTCTTCCTTCATTGCTTGCCCAGCAGAAAGAGTATCTACATCCTTGCGAATGTCACAGTTACTGGCAAATTTAAAGGCTCCACGCACGCCTCGATTGGCAAAACTACTGACCCCGCCCTCGAAACTTTTCTGTTCCAAAACTCCCATAACCTAAAGATTAGAGACCGAATTTATCGGAAGACAAGTTAGTCTGGTGAAGAAGGTAATGCATCCCACTGCTTGTACTTCGGTTCGTAGACATCGTTATTTTCCGAATACTTATCACCATAGGTGTTTCCTATTAGCGAGTATTTATCCACATATTCAATAGGAGATTGTGACGGACTGGCGCTTTGACTGGGACTGGCAGAGGCCGAAGGGCTAAAACTTGCACTGGCTGATTTTGAAGCTGAGGCACTTGCCGAAGCACTGCCACTGGCTGAGGGGGAAAGTGACGCCGACCCACTAGCAGAAGGTGAAACGCTAGGTGATTCGCTAGAAGATTGTGAAGCGCTTTCACTAGCCGAAGGACTAAGAGACGCCGATTCAGAACTGGACGGACTGAGAGACGGAGACTCACTTGCGCTGGCACTGGTACTCGCTGAGGCTGAGCCAGAGGCGCTAGCCGAAGCTGATTGTGAGGCCGAATCACTTTTTGAGGCCGAGGCACTAGCGGAAGCGGAAGCAGACTTTGAAGCGCTTTTGGACGCTGACGCTGATGCACTGTCACTGCTAGAAGCAGACGGGCTTAAACTCTTTGATTCTGACGCAGACGTAGAAGAACTTTCCGAACTGCTAGGAGACTGTGAGGCGGAGGCAGACTTGGACTCCGAAGCTGACGCACTGGCGCTGGGTGATTGTGAAGCCGAGGCACTAGCACTTTCCGAGGCGGATGCAGATTTTGAGGCACTCTTACTTTCACTTGCACTAGGACTTAAACTTTTAGACTCAGACTTACTCTCTGAAGCAGAGACGGATGCCGAGGCGCTTGCACTCTCAGAAGCTGATTCAGATGCACTTCCCCCCGATGGACTCGCAGAAGCGGATTCACTGGCACTTTCGCTTGCGCTCGGAGACTGGCTTTTACTAGCAGATTTTGATTCACTTGCTGATGCGGAAGCTGATGCTGATGCAGACATTGACGCACTAGGACTTTGTGACTTTGATTCGCTAACGGATGCAGATGCTGAAGCAGATTTAGATTCAGACTTCGACTCACTGGCACTTGGAGAGAGACTCTTTGACTCAGAAGCTGAACCAGAGGCGGAGGCACTTTTAGAAGCACTCGCCGATTCAGAAGCTGACGGACTTTGCGAGGGGCTTACTGAAGGTGACACGCTTGGACTAATAGATGGACTAATTGAAGGACTAACAGAAGGAGAGACTGATGGACTCGCTGAAACACCCGTCGCTGCTTTTATCTCAATAGCAACCCCTCCAATGTCAGCGGTTGGTGAGGTAATATCTACCCCTGTATCATTTGTTGCTTTAAATTCCGCTACCGCTCCAGCTTCTCCTGCTACCTGTTGATTAGCCGAAGTTAAGGCAAATCCTGTTCCTGCTGTCATGTTCCCCTCACCAGCATTACCAAAACCACCATAAGTAGCATTGTCGACATCAGAAAAAGCAGCTAAAGTGATAGTTAATGAAGTTGCGGCCGCTGCCTCCCCTGTTACCGCCTGAACGATTGCTCCCGAACCATTAGTTCCTGAAGTATCCATTCCCGTTATCTCATCAATGACCCAAGTCTTAGCAGTTTGTGTTCCACTCCACGTGATAGTTACTGCTCCTGCACTCGGAGAAGCGCCCATTGCTCTATAAAGAAAGACTGTTCTTCTTGATCCCGAAGCGTCAAAATCTCTATGACCTATCTCCACCCACGTCAGACCATTACCCGAGATACTGGATATTGCTGGTTGAACTGAATCGGCACGTGCACAGATCGTTAACAGAATAAGTTTGTTTGCAGAGGGAGAAATAGACGCGGTATCGGAATTAGTATCATCAGTTGCATCCTGCCCAGAAGTTAAATTTGCAACGGATAGACTAGGTGCTATTGAAGGAGATATGCTAGGCGAAACACTTGGACTGACTGAGGGTGAGACAGATGGACTAACACTAGGCGAAACAGAGGCAGACGGGCTTTGGCTAGGAGACACAGATGGAGATACACTTGGGGATACTGATGGAGAAGCTGAGGCTAAAACCCCAATGTCCTCAACTGCAAAAGACGCAGCTATCAATCCGTTGACTGTTGGTGTCACACTAAAAGCTTGTGCGCCTGTCGCCCCCGCAGGGGTCTTTACCTTGTATGTAAAAATTTGTGGCTCATTTAGTGCTGTTTGCTCAACTGTATAGCCCGTGGGCGTAGATACGGTAGTCGATGTGCTGTTGTCGTGAAAGAGAACAGCACAATGGATCGCATTATCAGTAGTGGTGATAATGCTAGGGGCGGACAACTCCCCTGAACCTTCAACATTATTACAATTCCCCGTACTCGGAGCGATATTAAAAATGGTGCTAGGGTGGGGGTTTTGAAAAGTAACTGCTACAACTGACCACCGACCGCTTGTTCCCAACGTAAAGTTATACGTTGTTGGATCGCCTGCTTGTATCCTTCTGGAGAAGATGGATATGACATGGCCTGATGTCGTATTAGGTTGGTAATCGTTAATATGTTCAGTAAAAGGAGTTGAACCATTGTTATCTACAATTGTAGTCAAATTGTTTCCATGAACTGTAATAACAACTACGTCACCTGTGGTTGTTCCTGTCGGAGCAGAGACAGACATCGCCGTACCTGTTGTACTTGAGTTTTTATTTGACGATCTAACTATTGTTGCCATGTTATGTTATATTTCTCCTATGTTTAAATGGTTACAATCCATATTCTGGATGCTACGGGATCGTTGTGACGAGTGCGGGGGCAAGGTAGAAGACTTAGCCGAAAGAAGAGCTGTCTGTCTCAGTTGCGGCAAGACCTTCAGATAAGCTGTATTTCTCACGAATGTTTTCATAGCGTTGTTGAGTATTTATCCGTATAAGTATTACCTACTGTTGAGTATTTATTCACATACTCGGCAGGAGAAGGGGAAGCGCTGGCTGAGGCGCTTTGCGACAAAGAAGCCGAAGGACTAAGAGACGGACTGGCTGAGCGACTGCCCGATGCTGAAGCACTAGCTGACGCGCTAGCTGAACTACTTGCACTAGGAGAAAGACTGGCACTGGCACTCATTGACTCAGAAGCTGATTCACTGGCACTCATTGATGCAGAAGCACTTTTACTTGCTGATTTAGATTCACTAGCAGAAGGACTTAAACTTTGGCTTGCTGAAGCGCTAGCACTACGGGAGGCTGAACGAGAGGCACTGGCAGACTCGCTTGCTGAAGGGCTTAAACTAGCCGATGCCGATTTCGACGCGCTTGCGCTTGCAGACGCGCTCGGTGAAAGCGATGTGCTCGGACTCAACGATGGGCTTCCTTCTCCTGATCTAATATCATCCCAAAAAGCCGTTCCTGTTGTTGAAGTAGATTGCGCTAAAACCACATGGGTAATACTTGTAAAACCGTTATTCCCAATATCAGCAACGTAAGTTGAATATGTTCCCCCATCTAATCTTGCCCGAAACCTTGAATTGGCTTGATCAATTTCAATATCAACTTCATACCATTGATTAGCATTAGGGGAAGCAGATAAAACCTCAGTTGTATTACCGACAAGACTAATCCCAGCATCAGCATCAAAAAGAAGACGAACTTGGTCATTTGCACTGCCTGATGCACTCCTTAAAGTAAATGCAAATGTAATTGACCCTGCGGCAACTGAGGATTTTCTAATTGCTACATGGACTATACCTGAAGTAACACCTGTTGTTAATTGTCGTTCACTAACCGCATCGGCTTCGCTTAAAGAAACTGCCTTTGCACCTTCAAAAACAGTCGTCCCTTGGACTTGAGGTCCTGTTCCAGTTACGGCTGTCCAAGCTCCAGCCCAACCAGTACCCCCATTATTGGTGGCTAAATTACCATCCGAATATGTGTTGAAATTTTCAATTGCTGTCCACGACATACACTTAGACTAGAGGATGGTTTTATCTGAAGACAATTTATTGGAGGGTGGCTACGAGGTTTTCGGTAAGTTCCCAACCGGGAATTATAGTATCATGCTCTTCCCAGTTAATAAGCAGTTGTTGGTTTCTGTACTGATCTTTTCTCCACCTTTGACCAGTTGCATTGGCTCCATGCTTTATGTCTACATTTGGAAGATCTGATTTCCATGTGTCGTGCTTAAACTGGTTTTTCCACTCAATTCTTCCGTGGGTGAAAGGCTCGTGGCCCATATGCCTAATAAATCTGTTAAATTCTTCTGTAGACAGTTCCCGTTCTTTTTCCTCAATTAACTTAAATCTCTCCCGATAGTGGGTCAGCGCTGCGTCTCTAAAAACACACATCCCAGAAAGTTGGTTTACATCGTAGTGCAGAGCGTGTCCATCGGGCATCCTCAAAAACCAGACGTTCTGATTAAAATAGAAGGTGTTCTCGTCTTCAGGTACAAAGTCAAAATGTGAAGGGTGATATAGAACGTCGTGTTCTGTGAAAAAGATTATGTCACTTTTGCTGTTTTCCAACGCTCCCAAGATTTCCTTATACATTGCCACATAGCCACGCTTCAGAGAAGGAAAGCGCACATTCTTAACCCCAAAGTCCATCTTCTTCAAAGAAGCACTGACAATACTTATCTTCTTATCCTTGCTTATTTTCTGTAATCTATCCCTCACAGGCTTGGCGATTTTCTCATCAAGCTGATTGTCGGTATAGTAAATTGCTCCTTTTGAGATGCCCCAATCCGGCGGATTAAACTTATCAAGTATCCACTGAAACTTACGAGTTGCCAAAGGCCAATTATCTTTTTGGAATAATTCCCGCGATAATTCCCGATTAGCATTGACTTTGTCTTGAGGGTTAGGATATGGGAAACCAAAGTCACCGCCGCGAGTGCGGAACATATGGGCATACCAAGTATCAATATTTGAAATAACCTGCCCGCCCGAGAGCCACATTTTACAAGCAACCTCGACGCCTTGTTGCCCCCAACTGTGGAAGTCCTCACTGCATATATCCAGCTCAAACCATTTTTCTTTTGTAATCATAAAACACGAGCCTTGTATACTCATTGTTTCCCTATAGTTAGGATTTCCATTAACCCCCTTTAGGTTTTCAGGGTCTTTTGCCAGTGCTCCATGGTATTGGAAGTGCATCGTCTTATCAAAGCGGAAAGTAAAAGTAAAAGGGCTTTTCTTGGGAATCCAGACAACATCTTTTGTAGTGGGTTTGCCACACGTTTCACAAGGACCGGAGGGGCTCTGGTAGCGCCTGTGGCCGTCTGGGCATACCCAGTCAAAGGCGTGGAGGTTACGCATACCGGGGATTATTACCGCATTGTCTCCTATATCCTCAAAAGCTTTAAGCATTTTGCGGTCAAAACCCTTGTCAAAAGCGACGTGGGCATCACACTTCATTAAGTATTTTCCTTTTGCAATCTTTGCGGCTTGGTTTGTTCCCGCCCGTTGGCCTACCGAAACAGGGTTATAAATTACGGTTACTTTGTCACTTACTGGCAGTGGAGGATTAGGCAAATAGCCATCTAAAATAGCGATAATTTCGGTGCTGGCCTCACTATTGTCGAGAATGTCCTGAATAGTCCGGGCTAAAAATTCTTCCTGCCTCGCGGGGATTAAGATGGAGAGATCCATTTTTTGTTCCTTTCGAGTAATGATCCGGTAATTTCCGGATCATAACCAACCGACTCAGCCCATGCTTTCCAAGCATAAACATCTTTTGGTATGCACTTTGAGTTCATTCCCCGGTTGTCCGGGTAAATCATCGTCCACCATAGGTTGAATCTGGGATCATCTCCATAAACCGCTTGAATTACAGTGTAGTAATCAACCCCTGCCTTCTCACATACATCATAAAGCTCTTGGCATTGTGCAACTTTAAAAGCAATTGCCCTGTTTTCACTAAGCTTAATAACTTCTGCTTCTTTACAAGTTACTTGTCTAATAGAAATGTTGGCATTATAAACAGTTGTATAAAGTTCGATTAACTTTTTTCTGGCTTTTGGCTTACCGCCAATAATTAAAAATGGTCTTGTTTTTGGGTCAAGTAGTGGATGTGCTGGAGTTTCACCTAAATATTCCGGTTGATACACCAAATCAATTCCCGGCAAATATGGCATATTATCACAATCACCAGGATTTAAAGTTGAACGAATAACAATAAGTGGACATTTACACCATTCAATAACCTCTTTAACTATAGAAACATCTAATCTACCTCCATCAATTAAAGGGGTTGGCACGCAAATAAAAGCTACGTCACTCTTATTTACTTCCTGTTTATCTTTTTCGCTGGCATGAGTGGGAATATACGGGTCATAAATAGCCGCATCTGGGAAAAGTTCATTCATTGCACCACCGACCCAACCCATACCAATAATTCCTACATTAGTCATGCAAATTCCCTTCGTGTAGTCCAACTATCTTGTCTGCCTCAAATAGCGCCCTAGCCCTCGCGAGTAAATCTTTATTGTGCGGTCTTGGATATTTATCCGGGCCAATATCGTAGAACTTAACTTTCGACTTATATTCTTCTGGAATCAAAGAAAGAAGTCTTTCTTCAGGAACGGTAATTACGTCTGCCCATTCAAATAGCATCCTCAAGGTTTCAGGTGAGTGATATTTCAATCCGGCAGTCAAAGTCTCGAAACCTTCAACGTATTTTAAAAGCCACGCCATAGTTACCGATCTATTGTTTCCATGTTCGCAAACACACAAAATATGCTTTTTAGATTGCATAATACAATTTAACTCCTTTTGTAAACTTTCCTTTATTTATCATTCAAAATGGTTCTCCTCAACCCCTCTTCCAAGCTCACCTTTGGTTCCCAGCCTAATACTATTCGAGCTTTCCTAATATCAGCCAATGTCTGAGACGGTTCGTATTGTGCGGGGTTAGGGGTGGGCTCAATTTCTTTCCCCATAAGCTTACGGATAGTCGCAAGTAGCTCATTGATAGAATTGTTTGTGCCCGAACCACAATTAAATATCTCCCCATGAACATCCGACTGTGCCATCAACATAAGTAGCTCTACTATGTCGTCAATATAAATAAAGTCTCTTCTTTGCTCGCCGTCTCCAAACTTTACAAAAGGAATGTCTTTTTTGAGAGCATTAATGTAAGTGGCAACCGCACTTGTATAAATTCCTTCAACTGGCATCCGAGTTCCGTATGCGTTAAAAGGCCGAATAGCGTTAAATTCTAATCCGTATAGTTTCTCGAATAACTGGCAATATTGCTCCCCAATTAGCTTGGAAAGAGCATAGGCATTCATCGGGTTAGGCTTCACGTCTTCCGGCGTAGGATATAGTTCCTGCTCTCCATAAAGATTAGAGCTGGACATAAAAACTACTCTTTTAACCTTGTTGTCACGACAATGTTCTAAAACTTTTACAGTACCATTTACATTTACCTGGTCCGTTTCCGAAGCGTGTTCAATTGACCACTGTGGGCGGGTAAGGGCTGCTAAGTGGAAGACCACATCAACTCCTTTAAATAAACGGCCAACGTCGCCCAGAATGTCAGTGTCATAAACGGTCAGTCGCGGGTCGTCTGGCAGATTCGCATACTTACCATGAGAAAAATCATCAACAATGGTTATCTCGGTTCCATGTCCATCAATAACCGCAACCTCGCTGTCTTCTTTAAGCAGTCGGTCAACCAAATGACTGCCAATAAATCCCGCTCCTCCGGTGACTAAATATTTCATAATAGTTTTTTAATTGCGTGTGCGAACCTTAAATGTTCATTTTCCAATTTCTCAAAGTCCCGATCTTTGCCAAAAATTTCGAATTCATAAGTTTTTATTCCTATAAATTTTGCGTATGCTAATGCCTCTACAATATTCGCGGAAGTTCCACTACAAGAAATTGTTATAAATAAATCCTCTCTATCGGCATAAATTTCTAATTGCTTGCTAAAGACTTGATCGTACCCAAAATCGTTAGCGATCATGGTCATAATCGAAGTGTTGCTGCTCAAATTAATTGCCTTAATTCCTTTAGAAAATAAGTCGTTAGTAAAATGCTCGGCATTGGCTGAACTGCCGCCATTACCACAAATAAAAACAAGTCGCGCTTTTTTAATCTGTTCAATCAGTTCCTTCATTTTTGTATGTTAAAAATCACCTTGCTACCGTCTTTTGACAGATTAAATGGAAGCTCCCGAAGCCCTAACGCCTTTCTAACAGCTTCTTTTTTCTCAGGTGGTACTACTAGAAGCAAAAACCCTCCACCACCGGCTCCGACAATCTTTCCGCCTAATGCCCCTGCCAATAAGGCTTTGTAATAAGTCCGTTCGATAAAATCGTTAGTAACAGATTTATTAAGCTGTTTTTTTAGTTGCCAGTACTCATCAAGAAGACTACCAAAATGTAAAGGATTATTTAAGGCATCAACTCCTTTGTAGGCAAGCTCCTTATTTAAATCAAGTATTTTTTTCTTAAATTGTGTATTTTTAAGTATTTTTTCTGATTTTCTTGTAATTCCAGTGTAAAAAAGCATAAAGTAGTTATTAGTTTCAGTACTTAGAGAGAATCTCAAAACGTTTTTACCAAATTCAAAAAAGTTTAATCCGCCAAAACCTATCGCATATTGGTCCTGATACCCGATAGGTTTCTTAAGAATGTCTATCTCTATTTGGCAGGCCTCCTCCACCAACTGTCTTGCCGCTACGCTTCCCCCTTTGTAGTTATGCAAGGCATTTAGCACTCCAACTGTTACAGCGCTGCTCGACCCTAATCCTGATCCTTCGCTAGGAATATCAGATAAAAAAGTAATTTCGATGCCTTTATCTACTCCCACCAACTTCATCGCTTCCCTGACTAAATCGTGTTTGATGTCATCAACCTTATTTACCTTTTCTTTAACGGAATAGTTAATATAAATCATGTCGTCAAAGCGTTCTTTAACAATTACATAAACATATTTATCAATCGTGGTAGTTAAAACCGCGCCACCATACTTTTTAAAGTATTTTGGGAAATCAGTATTGCCACCTAAAAGCGAGATTCTGAGAGGAGTCTGGGTAACTATCATGCTTCTTTAACCCTTTCTCTTAAACCAGATGTGTGTATATCTAGTGAATCTATATAAATTATCGGTATACCCATATCAGTTATTTTTTTATCACCATTCTTGTAATCTGATCCTAAAAACCTTATATCTATGTTGAAAATTTGCGCTAAAAAGGGTAACTCATTTTCTTTTTCATAAACGATAACCCGGTCAACATACCTACAACCCCATAGCTTTAATTGTCTTTCTAGAATCGTTTCAATAGGCTTATTTTTGTAAGGTTTTTGATAGCTAGGGTCAACATGAAGACCGACAATCAATTCATCACAATATTTTTTACACTCTCTTAATAGGTGTATATGCCCAGCGTGGAGAAGGTCAAAAGATCCGCAAACAAAACCTTTAACTTCACCAACGGTTTTTTTCATTTATCCAACTCCTTCTTCTGTAAAGTACAAATTATTTGATTGTACCTACTCTCACCGCCATTATTTATAAATTGAATCTGAAAGCCAAAATCTTTTAAGTCAAACGTCTCTGTGTTGTTAGTAAAAATGCCATCTTGTTTGGCGTTCCAGTGGTGCAAATATCCTGTTGAAAGTTGATCGAGCGCACAATTTATATAAACCCAGCCACCAACCTTGCATACACGGATCATTTCTTTGACTGATTCTTTGGCATTTTTAGTATGATCTAAGGCATTAAGGCAGTGAACAATATCAAAAAAACCATCTGGGTATGTTAATTTCTCCATATTCTGCTGTTCTACTGAAATAACAGAAGTTAATTGGCGCTTTCCCCAATACTCACTAAAATCTTGCTTATCACAATGATAAATCTCAACTTTGATTCCAGGTAAATATGATCCAATCATGGAGAATGGGCCGGAACCTACGTCGACTATTTTAACTTCTTTTTTATCCCCAATCAGGGGTAAGAGATAATCTACAAGTGGTAAAGGTTTATTGAATTTTATATAAGCTTTAGTCATTGTTTAAAGAACATCCAACAAGGTACTAGTCTTCCTCCTCCTCTAAATTCAAAAAGTGGCGCTATATGGTTTTCTTCTGTGTATTCTTGAACGGCTTGAATTACTCCATAGTTTCTAGTTGGATCTTCTTTGTAGTCGTGGCCGGCAACAATTCCTCCTGGTTTAACTTTTTTAGTCCATTCGGTAATATCTTCTAAAACGTATTCGTAAGAGTGGTTGCCGTCTATGAAAACGAAATCATAAAAATTATCTGGTATGTGTTTGACAACCTCCATGCTTGTATTCCTGTCTATATGACAATCGTAAGAAGCTACTCTTTGCAAAGCTTCTTTATAGATTTGTTCCATTTCCTCTTGACTGTGAATTTCTTCGCCTTCTGTATATGCCAAATAAGGGTCAACACAAAGCAGATCTAACCCCGGTATCCCCTCTAAAAGTTGTTGTGCGTATTTACCATGATCCGTACCTATTTCAACACCAACCTTAGCCCCTCGCTCGGCAAGCATCTGTATAAACTCACGCCTCCTGCTAAAATGGTTTATTTGTAATTGGGTCATTTTTAGGTTTTACGATAAACCAGCTTCTGTAGCGGTCTCTTTTGAGCCCTTTGTCCGTTGGAGTAACTAGGAACACTGGTAATAGGTGATAAGCCGTTGTGTAGGCATTGACGACCTTCTGGACGTGGTTAAATTTGCGTGAAGGGTAGCGGACGTAGTCGTGGCCTGAAAGAATACCGCCGGGGCGTATTTTTTTCAGCCAGTAGTGAATGTCTTGGGCTACATTTAGAAAATCATGGTTGCCGTCAATGTAAACAAAATCTTGTGAGTTATTCCCAACTACCTTGACTACTTCCATTGAAGGTTCTCGAATAATATGGCACTTGCTGTCGTAAGGTTTAAGCCGTTCTACTGTTTCCTCATACCTTTTATCAAAAAATTCCTGATTCTCACCTGACTCTGGCTGTTGACCGAGTTCATAAGCCTCAGCCATCCAAGGATCTATACATAAAAGGGTTAAGTCAGGTACGGTTTTCATAAGAACTTCTGCATATTCTCCCTGGTCTGTACCAATTTCTACGCCTTCTTTAAATCCTAGCTCAGCAAATAAATGAGCTAAGCCTACTGCCCCTATCAGTTCTGGAATTTCAATGAAGTATTGGTTCGCAACAGTGATTTTGTATTTTTTTACTATGTAATCCAAAGTATCTACTCCCATAGATCCTCCAAGCCTTGAAAATTAGAAAGCACTGTGGCGTGCCTATCGTCTTTATCCCAAACCCGCTTGTGCTTAAATAAAGGGTAAATCTCAGAATAGTGGTAGTTCTTTTCGTGCCTCTCGTTAGAGTCGTGGGCAATAATGTATTTAGCCTTGTTGGCAAGTTTTTTAATTGTCTCTTTTCTGGAATCGTCAGGCGTCTGGTCAACCAAAACAACGTCCCACTGTTTATCTATTAAGGGTGACTCTTCGTAAACGTCAACCAGTTCTAGCTTGTGGTACTTGTTCTCGTACAAAAAGTGCATGAAGTCTGAGGTTTTGAATGTTTTTAACCAGCCGGGGTCGTTTTCAAGGGATAGCAGGTTTCGTTTGCCAATAGTGCAGGCGTAGTGGAGATAAGGAGTAGACCCCAATCCTATTCCAAGCTCCAATATATCTCCATCAGTTTTATTAACACACGCTATCAATGCTCCTAAGTGGGTAAAATACGAGCCACTGTACGGTTTAGCCATTTTGCTCCCTCCATTCTTGTAATTTTTCTCTCCAATCAGGATCCCACGTCGGCATTGGCATAAATTTATCTACAAACCACTCGAATTTAGGGTGTTTTAACCAGTATTCAGCCGTTAAGTTATAGGTTCGCTCGGTTGCTACTTTATCTTCTGGATAACCTCTATCTTTAGAATCTTGGTGTAAATGTGCGTACCAAGTCTTTTTATTAACCATGACCTTACCGCCTTCAACCCAGTTCTTTAAGGCAATCCACAATGGCTCTTGCCCATGACCGTATGGATCAGTAATTGGGAATCCACCTAACTCAAAAAACCTGTCTTTGGTCATAAACCAGCCAGAGCCATGAATTTGTGGGGTTTCATCAATAAAGAAACTATCTATACCTTCTTTAGTATTAACAATCCCAAACTTTCCATTACCAAATTTTCTCTCCTCTGTTCTCTCTGGCCAGTGACCACCAGCCTTAAATCTTAAACCTCTTTTATCTGTAAACGGACAACTAAGATAAAAGTAGTCATAAAACCTATCATCCTGCCATTCCCACGTTTCGCCATTCAAAACATAGAATCTTGGAGTAACCACCCAATCATCTTGCATATCAGCCTGTAGAATCTCGTCAAAGCCCTTACCAAAGGCACAATGGGCGTCTGACTTATAAATGTATTTACCAGTAGCTAGCGCTGCGAGTGAGTTTATATTTGTTTTGATACCTACATTTACAGGAAATCTAATTATTTTTAAATTTGGGAATAAATCTTTTGGAATATCATTAAAAGGTTCTCCATTTAAACCAACTATAACTTCACATTCACCCGTAGCGTTTTCATAAATACTTTTAAGAGTCCTGAAAATATTTATGTCTTTCTCTCCACAACTAGGTATAATAATACTTACTTTAGCCATTTTTCAGTCAACCTTAGTAAAAATCCTGCAATCAAACCCATTAAAGCTATATCTATATAGCTGAATCTTTTTTGTGTAAGAAATTTAATCATTGTACCCATCCCATCTCCTTTATCTGTTCTTTCCAGTCAGCTGGCCATGAAGGCATACCCGGAAACTTCTCGTCAATAAACCAAGCAAAGTCGTGTGTTCTGCCTTCCCACCTATCATTTAGCCAATACTCGGCGCTCCAACTGTCCGCTTCCACATTACCCCCCGGCATTTTGTAAAATCTTCCATACTGCTTACCTTTGTGTAAATGTGCGTAGAAAGTTTTTTTACTGATGATTAGCTTTCCCCCACTCAACCAGCACTTAAACCCAATTTCTTGTGCTTCCTGTGCAAATTGACCGTATCCTGTTGCATCCATCAGGTTTAACTTGTCGAAATACTCTCTAGTCATAAACCAACAACTCCCTTGCATTGATGGACTCTCTACCAAATCTTGATCTTTGGTTTGATTTCTACGCTCTCTCCATTCAACGCCATGAGTGCCATCATCATTTGCTTTACCTTTACGAGGAAAGTCCTGATACATTTGAACAATCGGGTACTTATCATCCGTGCGTTCTTCAATTTTCCAGTCCTCCGCATTTAGAGCATATCGCTGAGGCACTTGCACCCAATCAGGCTGATGGTCTTTTTTAAGAATTTCATCAAAACCTTCACCGAACATTACATGGTCATCGCACTTTATAATAAATTCTCCTTTAGACATGGCCACAGCTTTATTTATTCCAGCACGCATACCTATAGGTGAATCCCCATGTATATAATGAACTCTTGCATCCTCTGAGAGAGGCTCGGGCCATTTTTGCTCTACGTTTACAATTACTTCTATGTCCCCCTTAGCCTTATCAAGAATGTCGGTAATAGTCTGAGAACAAAAGGGACTGTTATAATTCGGGATGATTACACTTAGTTTTCCTTTAATTTGTTTTTGCATCTATTACCACCATCCAATCCTCTCCTTCTAAATCTCCTTGCGAAACAGACCATGTATGAAAAGCCCCTTTGGTAAATATCGTCAACCATTCGCCTTTTAAGAATCCGTAGTCTTTATTCCCCCAGGAGATTCTTGCTACTTTCTTCCCGTTAATAACCTCACGCATAGCATCCGGGAATGACATTGTTATTGATTCTCCTTGGTTTCTCGGAATTGGCGTTAATGATTCGGGTAATGTTTGTTTATCCATCATTCTCATCCCTCACTGAAGCTGAAGCGCTTACATCTTTGGCTTTTAAGTCTTGAATGTATTTATCTATAGCCCTGCGGATATGCTCAGATTCGTTGCCGGGGAGTTCTTTTAAAGATTTGAGTTGATCTTCTCTTAAATAGTGGGCAGTCCTGACCATGTGCCAATGATGCACATGAATTTTTATTTTAAGTCAATAAGGGAAATTTAAAGAAGTGCTATATAAGAAACATCATCACCATTATTATCTGTAATCATATAAAGAAGATTTAAGTTTGGTATTTCAATCCAATCCGTATCTTGCCCTGCGTCAAGTTCAAACCCCGCAGTTGTATTAGTTTCTGTACCTGGCACAGTTACACCCGCACCGCCAAGATAGACGTTACCGGAATTGCTTGCTAAGGCTCTAAATTTAACTTTAGAACAGGCAATATCCGGCATTTGGGCGGCTGTTGTTCCTCCCTGTATCTCTCCTGATATTACTGATGTGTAAAAGTTTGCCATTATGGGAATGATATTGATGCACTTGGACTTGGGCTTCCTGATGGCGAAGTTGATGCTGACGGACTGTAAGACGGACTTACCGAGCGTGAAGCGCTGGCAGATGGGCTTGGACTTCCCGATGGCGACAAGGACGCGCTAGCTGATTTAGAAGCGCTTCCTGACGGACTCTTTGAAGCCGATCCAGATCTCGAGGCTGACGCACTTGCTGATTTCGATGCACTAGCACTGGCAGAAGCCGAAGCGCTGGCAGAAGCCGAAGCGCTGGCACTAGCAGATGCTGATGTTGACGGACTAAGGGAAGGTGAAGAACTAGCAGACGCCGAGGTAGACTGCGACAAAGAAGGGCTAGACGATGCCGATGCCGACGTTGAAGGGCTAAGTGAAGGCGAAGAACTTGCCGATGCTGACTTAGATGCGCTACCACTGACCGAAGTAGATGGAGATAGTGATGCCGAAGGACTAGACGACTTACTGACAGAACTAGATGGGCTGGCGCTTTTAGATGCCGACTTAGAAGCTGAGCTTGATGGACTCAAAGAGAAGGACGCTGAGAGAGAAGGACTCAAAGATGTTGATGGCGAAGCAACTGCACTCATTACCGCTGTCCAGATAGCAGCAGTAGATGTACCTGTGTTCCTGTATACATTTCCACCGGTTTTATCAAGATCGTAAAACACTGCACCCGTTTTAAAACCGGAATCTCCGGTAGGCAAAGTATCACCTTCTGCTTCTAAGATATTATCTGTTGAAGCGTGAGCATTTGGATTTTGAGGATCTGTAACCCTATCTGTGTCCCACCTTAATACTCTGTTATTCCTGTAAGGCTCAAGCGCTGTTAAAAAGTTAGCTTCCCCAGTTGTCCTTTGAGCACTGGCAATCGCCTCAACCCTTGTGAGTTCGTCCCTTGTTTCTCTTGGTAAATCTAATTTATTTTTGAATACTGCCATTTTTCCCTCTAAAAAAAGCCTATTCTCCAAACCTAATGCTCTTTCATATAGCTTTAGGCTTTAAGCTTTAGGCTTGTGCTACTTATTTACTGTCCTACTTTAGCTTTAGAATTTCCAGAATCCTAATGCCGCTTGGTGTCTGTTAATATCTTTTACTTTAGCTCCGTATACGAATAGGTCTTTGTAGGCTGTACCAAAGTCCCCAATTAAATCTTCTTCCATTCGGGCATCAAGTACCTTTTCAGCAAATGTCATCCAATTCTGGTGTCCGGCTAGAAGATAATATCCGGCTGTATTGTCTCCGTTAAGCCTGTTACTCATAAAGAGTTTGAAGCCTTGTAGTGTACCCATGAAACCTTTTTTGACTAAATCTTGATATGCTTCGTCTACATGAAGGACTACTCCGGTTCCTTGAGTTAATATTGTGAAGAACTCAGGAGGCGCGATTAGGAATCTGTCTGTGTCTGGTACTGCTGAATAACCATCTTTCTCTGCTAGATTCAATCTCTGAGCTAGAGTAGCTACTTTATTAAGAATATTTGCCGCTGTAATAGTAAGGACTGTTGTGGCTTGGATTGTGTAAGTTGCTGTTGCCGCGATTGCTCCGCCTGTGTAGACTGATGTAACATCATCAAGGTCATCTTCAATGATAATGTCAGTTGTTGAGTTGAAAGTCTTAACTCTGTACCAAGACGTATGTCCGTCTGCTTTGAATGGTCTTCCAACCATTGCCGATGTAAAGGTCGTTCCATCTCCTGTTACTTGCCCCGTGGTTACATCAACTGTAACCGTTCCGGTTGTTTCATCAGTTCCAACCCAATTTCCGCCTCCAACATCTCCATAAAGATCAAAGACAAAATTATCCATATTCAATGATCTTTCATTACCAACCTGTTCTACGATATAAGGATGTGGATTCTTAATGTAAGAAAGCCATTTTGCAAGAGTTTTCTCTTTCCAGTAGAAAGATTTGTATGTATCAATTATTAGCTGACCATTGTTTTCTGTTAGGGAGTCTGCGGTAAGTGCCGCGTCTGCGTAAGTTTTCTCGGAGAGTTTGCCAAAGTCGAGGATATTGAGCTTAGAACCTATACCATTAATTTCTCCTTCGTAGTTTCTATTAGTTACTTCACCAAGCAAATCTCGGTCATACACAAACTGCATGACTTTGCTTGAAAAACCTTCGGCTAATTTTGTTCCGTATGCTGACATTTCGGTAAAAGTGTTTTTTTAACCTTTACCGTCTCTTGCGAGGTTTGGAAGTTATCTAGTTTTAAGTATGAAAAGGAATTTTATTTGATGTCTAGGGGGCAAAATGAAGCTATAAATCGGATTCTATCAATCCAGCACTAAGCTTTTCTTTCCATAAGTTGTAGTTTGACTCCCTTAATTTGCGTCCTTCTTCCAAAGTTAGTTTCCCATTTTTGGGTTGCGGTTTATCATTTGGCCCACCGCTTCCCTTTTCAAACATCCGTCCTTTGTTGTTTGGTTTATTTGTCGAATGGTCATGCAAAAAAGCAGATGTTAATATTTTAAACGGTACGCTATTGTTCTCTTCCTTTGTCGCGAACTCTTTAAATTCCTCAGTTTTCCCTTCCAAATCAGGGTTATCAATCAAAGTTTTGGGGTCATCTACAAAGGTTTCTACCGATTCATTCCACTTTTCGATCTTAGTGGCCTGCGCTTTGGCGTCTGATATTACCTTTCTCCAACTTCGTGAAACAACCGTCTCTTTAGCAAGAGTTTTCTCAATATCACTCATTACGTCCCAATCTGGGAACTCTTTTACCAGTTCTTCTTCGGTAGGCTCTGGGATTTCATCAGCGTCAGTTAATGCCTTGTTAATTACCCTATTTTTAGCGTATATTTTCTGGTTTTCGCGGGCAGAGGCGGAGGATTTCTTTTTTTCGTCCTCTAATTTCTTTTTTAAAGCTTCTTTTTCTTCTTCGGAGGGTTCGGCTTGCTCTTCTTCCTCTTTCGGCTCTTCTTCCGGCGCTTCAGGTTCGGGGACTACTTCCGGCTCTGGGGTCTCTTCTTTTTCTTCGTCTTGTGGGATTTGCTGTCTGCCTTCTAACTCTTCAGCGGCTTTAATAGCCTCTTCTTCTTTGGCTTTTAATTCTTCGGCAGACGGCTTATTTTGATTTGGCATTTTTCTTTACCGTCTCCGACTCTTCGGAGGTTTGGTCTTTAGCTTTTGGAGCTTTTGGATTGAGAACGCTGTCGTATTCTTCCAATTGTGCTTTCTTGAGGTAAGAACGCCTTGCCCTTAAAAACCCTATCTCGCTGGCATTTAAGGCTTCCGGCTCTTTGGTAAGGATTTTGTCTAAGTATTCTTGGGATCGTGGATCCATATTGTTAAGGGTAAAGATGAATTTTATTTAAAGTCAACTATTTCTTCTTTTTCCTCTTTGCTTTTGCCGCGGCTTTGTACCCCGCTTTAGTATATGGAAAATGCTTTACTTTACCTTTAACTTTTACTTTGGGCATACTTATCACCCTCTTCCAATGTTTCCAACCATCTCATCTAATGCTTCTTGGGCTTTTTGGGGAGACTGTAGGAAGGATCCAAGTAAAAGATAGTTCTCGAGTCTCGCCTGTAGTTTAGTTAATTTGGGATTTTCGACCTTAAAAATAAATATTCTAATGAAGGCTGGTTCTTTTGAGATTTCCCGTGCAACCGCGTCTTTCATCTCGGTTACATAGTCCCTTAGTTTTTCAGGGGTGAGTTGAGACTTTTGCACAATCTCAAGCATTTTAAAATAGGTCTCTTTCTCGCTGGCGTTAAGAGTGTCTATGTTTATACCTTGGTCTTCCAGTTTGTCGGTTACGCTCATGCTTGAAATTGTATTGGCGGTTGTTGTTGTGGTTGTCCTGGCGCTCCGGGTGGCATAGGCGGAGCCATCAAGCCTTGTGCTATCATCTGTGCCTTTTGCTCTTCAAACTGGATAATCTCGGCTATCTCATCGGGTTTGAGGTCAGCAAGCTCAAGCGCTTTTCTTTGCATAACTTCCAAAAGCTTAGGATTACCGGGCATCAAATTCAAGGCAGATACCATCTTATTTAGTGAATCGGTATCGTTGGCCTTCTTCTCGTCCTGACTCCAAACTTTTACCCTATAACCAGCTTTTGTCATCCAGTCTTTGGGGCTTATCTCTCTTTCAAATACATCACTGGTGTTTTTACCCTCTTTGTAAATCTTGACCGCATCGAGTTTGTCTTTTGCCGCCTCAATCAATTTCAAGAACTTGGTCGCTCTTTGCTCCCATGCGCGGGTGTAAAACTTGCTCATGCCCTGTGTTCTTGCCTTTGCCTCACCTTGAGCTAGTTGTACTTCGCCAAGCGTAGTTTGCCCTTTGGTTTCTATCCCTTGTTGCGTGGTGGTTGCTCCTGTTGCTTTTTCGGTCATACCAACCACATAATCCATCTCGTCTATTGACTCGGAAAGGTCAGGAATATCTACCTTTTGAAGCACGTCTGAAGGCTTGCCGGGGACCGGATACCAGCCCCAAGGTACAGGATTAAAAGTTGAAGGTATAAACCCATCAGCTTTAAGCGAGGAGTCGTAGTAGTGCATACCGAAGTTGCGAAGTGTCCTGTTTTCAACAAGCTGTGAGAACCAAGAATTTAAGACTTTATTAGGAACCCGTACAATATCAGCGATCCCATCAGTCCAAAAGTCCTGCTTATCAATGTCATCGCCCCAAGTGTTGTACCTAAAATGGTTTCTCCAATAGTGATCTTGAGTAGTGCCGATTATCTCTTCTTGGGGTTTTTTCATTAAAATTGTCTGTTCTTCCGCCTCAACAAATACAAATATCTGGTCGGGGACAGTTTTTTTGTCTATCTTCTCGCCTTCCCTGAAAACAAAGTGCATAGTTAGCTCGACATAGGTTTCGCCAAGCACCGGGTCTTCAGTATCTGTTACTCCCATGTCGGCTAGCTTCTTATTCTTCTGTTGTAGGGAATTTTCGTTGTCTTTGGCTTTTATAATTCCAAGTTGGGATTCAAAGAACTGTTCTAACTTTTTAACTTCTTCCTGGTCATAGTCATGGTTGTTTTTGAGGCTTGAAAGGGGTCTGAAGATATGTGTGTGGATTAGAAATCGTGACGAGTCAATATCATAAGGATTCATGAACCTGTCAACTAAAATGTCTTCGGGGTCTTCAATGTCAAATACAATCCGTCCATCTTCTACCTGCCACGAATCAAAAGAGCGCCCAAAGAAAAAGTCCTGCTTTTTGTCTACAATGTCCTGGATCGTTGCGTTGTTTTGCTCAAGTGTCCACTTCCAGTACTCATTTTGGAATACCTCGGCTTGTTTATCGTTATCTAAGTTCTCAAATTCAATAACAGGCATATCGTCAACGTCTTTAAGAAGTGTGCGAAGGGTGGTTTTCATCAAGGGAAGATTGACGCTCTGCCGTTGGGTTAGTCGGTTGATGGTTACTTTATCGCGGTAGAGTTCGTAGTTTTCGCGCCAGTCCTCTTCACGCCTTTCGCGGTAGTTAAACCCCGTCTCTTTATTATTTAGAAGCATCATTAAAGTTAGATTATCTAGTTCTTCGGCCATAATCAAAGGTTAAAGTCCATTTTTATCGCAACGCAAGTTACCATTCAACGCCGCCGGGGTTGTTGTCTTGTGGCGTTGAAATGCCGTCTACTTCGGGGTAATAAGGTTTGACACCGCCTGGATCGCTAGGTTCCCACTTAACAGTTCCTTTGCCTGATGATATTGCATACCGAATGCCATCCATGTGGTGGTTCCAAATATCACTTGGTTCGTTGGTAGTTTTTCCTTCCCTGTCTATCTTCCAAAGATAATTTCTATATTCTTTTAGGGTATTAACACTTCTTTTGGTTATAAATATCTTCTGATCTTGGACTAATTGAATACCCTGATTAACAGAGTCCTTGCCTTTGGTACTCGGGAAAATAGGTACTCCGAAGCTGGCAATCTCATCAATGCTTTTGGGTTCTGCTGAATCGGCAATAACCGAACCTCTGTCTAAGTTGAGGAACAATTCGGATATTTGCCTGTTTGATAATCCCTTTTGGTGAATTACTTCATCAATGACATAAGAATCGTTCCATTTGTAAATTGCATCGGCGGCACTTGGATCGATACTGTAGCCAAAATCCAAGCCATACTTCTCAAGTCTTGCCTCCTCAGGTACTTGGTCTATGATTTTCCAGCCTGTATAAATGCGTCCCTCAAGTTCTCCTAGCTGACCTAACCCATATACTTGCCACCACGCGCGGTTATTTCTATGTGATTCAATCTCAGCAACTGTAATAGGGTCTAAAGCCTCATTATCTTTGTAAGTTAAGGTAATAAAGTCAACATCTTCCCTAACGCCAAGTATTTCTGTGTAAAACCAAAACTCTGCTGTGGGGTTCCAATCAAGCCAGACAATCTCTCTTGTCCTGACCATTAACTGGTCAACAATGTTGTAAGCCATATTGTTACCCTCATTAACAAACAACACGTCACGTCTTGCGCCGTGAGCCTTAGAATATGTATCAAACGTAGCAAACTCTAATCTATTACCTGTCTCAAATGTATAAACGTGCTTAGTGTCGTGCCACAGACTATCTTTCCAATACCCCCTATCTTTCATTATGTTTTGGAAATCAATCATTGCCCCCTTTTGCAGATGCGGATAAGACTCGGAAGTTACTGTTGCTAATTTGTTTACATTCCTTGAAGACTGACAATAATCAATTAACCAAATTAGTATTGACATGGTTTTGGAAGCGGCAGTACCTCCGGCAACGGCTCTTATTCTCTTTCTTAACTCGAATATCTTATGAGTTGCCGTGGTATCAACAATATTATTTTTCTGTAGATTTTGATCCATAAATAGGGGTTGGTAGGTCTTTGTCGTTCGTAGTCGTATCAGTTCTTTCCTTCATGCCGTGGTTATTCTGCAAGAGCAGTTTGACGATTGTTGAGTTAACCTCTTTACCACCATAAATTCCGTCATCAATTAACTGCTTTGCCTGTATAGCCATAAGTTTTCTTAAAGCGGCGGAAAACTGCGGATATTTTTTGCCCCATTCGACCAAAGTGTCGCCATCGACATCAAGCCACAGCGCGAAACCTTGCATTGTAGGTAATGACGTTTGCTCTCTTCCTGTGGTTTCTAGATATTTGTTCAATTCGTCCACAAAAGAAGGGTCGTATTTTGTCGGTCTAGCCATTCAATGCCTTTCTAAGCCCCTTAATAACACTGACTCTCTCGTTTCTGTTTTTAACTTTGTAGCCTCTTTTCAAACGATTCACGTCAACCTTCATAACCTTTGCCGTCTTTCTTAGTAATTTATTAACTTTCCCGCTCATATACTCCTCAGTTGTACATAAGAGCTCCTGTTGCCGTTTTTTCCGCTCGGATCAACACCGCGCCGTATATAGCCCTTTAATAAAAGAATCTTGATAGCGTAGATGGTTGTGGGATCAATAATGCCTTCAGCTCTCATCGCGTTAATAATTTCCATATAAGGAACTGGTGTTTTTTCTGTCTTTACCCATTGCATAACAAATCTCATCACCTTCGTTTGTGGCTCGTTTATCTCGCTTAGGTTTACGTAGACAGTTTGCATTTTGTCCAACAAAAAAGCGGCACTTCCAACCATTTCTGATTAGAAATACCGCTATGGTGTGATCTCCCGTTAAGGCTCTACACTAATTTCGGTTGTTATTTAATTTTTTTATCCCCGAGTTTCTCTTTTAAACCGAGTAAAAACGCTGTCATGGTAATCTCAAAACTAACTTTAACACTGCTACCCATTTTGTCAACTATAAGCTCCGCGGGTATCTTAGTCTTCCCGTCTGGAATAAATGATTGAGCAGGTGTTCTTTTCATCTACTTACCTCTCCAAAATCTCACCCGAATAATAATTTGTTAATCTTGAAAACTTTGGCAAACTCATCTTGGGCTTGATTTTTGTCCTGCTTTATATGCTTCTCTTTTTTCTTTTTTATGGTTTTTTATTAAAATATCCATTGTTCTTGAATGTTGTACTCTTTGTAGGTCAAGACTATGTTCAATTTCCTTGCCAATATATGCCTCTAATTGGTTAATTAAGTCATTGTAAAACTTAGTTGTCGGATAAATCTCGTACTCGTCGGGGTTATCCAGCATCT
>JANLHP010000007.1 GCA_024654445.1 Candidatus Curtissbacteria bacterium
TCCTGACTTCGCCACGACCACTGTCTGATCGATAATTAGATTCAAAAGTAGAAGTAATTTTGCCTGTTTGGGGTACGTCCTGTTTTTTGTAAAATAGTAGTGTGCATATAAGAAAGTTGAAAAGCAAAAACGGCAATTTACAAATTCAGGTTGTTCAGAAAATTGACAGAAAAAATAAAGTGATAAAGCATTTGGGAACAGCCAGAAATGAGTCGGAGGTAAGCGAACTAATAAATTTGGCTAAGCAATTTATCGAAAACCAAAGAATAAAGTCGGGAAGAATCTCTCTTTTTGACAACCGTTATTCAACTTCAGAAATGGCCGAAATTTTATCAAAATTTTGCATCCGAAAAGTCTTAGATTCGGTGACTTTTGATTTTTTTCACCATTTTTACAAGGTCTTAAACTTTGACGGGATTGGCAATAAAGGTTTTGCTGATTTGGTTGTGGCCAGAATAATCTACCCCGTAAGCAAGGCAAAGACCAGAGATTTTCTAGAGAGCAGATTGGGCAAACATTACTCATTGTCCGGTCTTTACAGAATAATGGAGGAAATTTACAAACTCGGCTTTCAAAGTCAACTGGAGGAGAAAATGACAGCTTTTATCCGGTCATTTTCTCCAACCATCTCTGTTTTGTTTTTCGATGTCACAACTTTGTATTATGAATCTTTTGATGAGGATGACCTTAGGAAATTTGGGTTTTCTAAAGACAATAAAGCTAATCAGCCGCAACTCATAGTTACGCTGACTGTTACCGCTGATGGTTTTCCTCTGCACTTGAAAGTATTTCCGGGTAATAAATTTGAGGGACACTTAATGCTGCCGTGTATCAAAGAAATAGTCAGAAAGCATAAGTTGGGTGATTTCGTGGTGGTGGCCGACAGTGCTATGGTCAGCTCAACCAATATGGAAGAATTGGAAAAGGAAAATCTATTCTACATTGTTGGAGCGAGACTTGGAAACCTGCCAACTAAAATTTGGAAACAAATAATTACCGTTCCTAAAGCAGACGGTGCTGCCAGACGATTCGACTTTGGAAACAATAGAATTCTGGTTGTTTCCTACTCGCAAAAACGAGCCAATAAGGATCGCTCCGACAGGGAAAAGCAATTAAAACGAGCTAAGTTCGCATTGAATAACCCCTCCGTTGTTTCCAAAAGATTTAAGTTTTTAAAGCAAGCCGGAAATCACGATCTGGAATTAAACACAGAAAATGTGGCAAAATCACAGCTTCTTGAAGGCTTGAAGGGATATCTTACCAATGCCCGTGATTTAACAGATGACGAAATTATCGAAAAGTATTCCCAACTCTGGCAGGTAGAAAAATCTTTCAGGATCAGTAAATCCGACCTTAAAGCCCGGCCTGTTTTCCATACCACGAAGGAAAGAATTGAAGCTCACCTGACCATAGTCTTTGCCAGCTTGAGTATTATCCGTTTAGTGGAAAAAACCGCAAATAAATCTGTTCAAAAAGTATTGTGGCTCCTGGATCAAGTTAAAGAAGTGGTTATGGAAAATAACGTCAGCGGGGAACGAATTTCAAAATATAGCGAGATA
>JANLHP010000008.1 GCA_024654445.1 Candidatus Curtissbacteria bacterium
GCGCTCGAGAGAACCCTCGTTAAGGAACTCGGCAAAATCACTCCGTAACTTCGGGAGAAGGAGTGCCCCGAATTTATTCGGGGCCGCAGTGAAAAGGCCTGGGCGACTGTTTACTAAAAACACAAGTCTCTGCTAAGATTTATAATCAACGTATAGAGACTGACGCGTGCTCGATGCCAGAACGTTAAGGGGATGGGTTAGTGTTCGAAAGGATGCGAAGCTCAGAACCGAAGCGCTGGTGAATGGCGGCTCTAACTATGAGAGTCCTAAGGTAGCGAAGTTCCTTGTCAGATAATTACTGACGTGCATGAATCGCGTAACGACTTAGGTACTGTCTCAACGAGGGACTCGGCGAAATTGTAGTCGTGGTGAAGATGCCACGTACCCGCGGCAAGACGGAAAGACCCCGTGAACCTTTACTGTAGCCTATTATTGGGTTTTGGCACAGTATGCGTAGGATAGGTGGGAGACTATGAAGTCCCAGCTCTGGCTGGGGCAGAGTCGACGTTGAAATACCACTCTTACTATGTTAAAATTCTAACTAAACTCCGTGAATCCGGATTTGGGACAGTGATAGGTGGGCAGTTTGACTGGGGCGGTCTCCTCCTAAAGAGTAACGGAGGAGTCCAAAGGCTTCCTCAGTGCGCTTGGCAACCGCACGTAGAGTGTAAGGGCAGAAGGAAGCTTGACTGCGAGACCTATAAGTCGAGCAGATGTGAAAGCAGGGCCTAGTGATCCGGTGGTTGTGTGTGGAAACGCCATCGCTCAACAGATAAAAGGTACTCCGGGGATAACAGGCTGATCGCCCCCGAGCGTCCATAGCGGCGGGGCGGTTTGGCACCTCGATGTCGGCTCATCGCATCCTGGGGCTGGAGAAGGTCCCAAGGGTTCTGGAGTTCACAGATTAAAGCGGTACGCGAGCTGGGTTTAGACCGTCGTGAGACAGGTCGGTCCCTATCTGCCGTGGGTGGACGATATTTGAGGAGATCTGTCCTTAGTACGAGAGGACCGGGATGGACGTACCTCTGGTGAACCAGTTGTCGTGCTAACGGCATCGCTGGGTAGCTATGTACGGAATGGATAAATGCTGAAGGCATATAAGCATGAAGCCAACTCCAAAACTAGATATCGTTTTCCTTTATAGGAAGAGAGACACCTTGAAGATTACGAGGTTGATAGGCCAGAGGTGTAAGTATAGTAATATACTCAGCTGACTGGTACTAATTAGTCGAAAAGCTTGACTTTTTATTTTTACTCGTGCAAAGAGTCAATTGTTACCGTTAAGTTATTCATTATCTATATTTTTTCCGGTGGGCATAGTAAGATTGAAACACCCGTTCCCATTCCGAACACGGTAGTTAAGGTTCTTACGCCGATGGTACTGGTGAAAGCTGGGAGAGTAGGTTACTGCCGGGAATTATTATAAAAACCCGTCTCGAATTTTCGAGATGGGTTTTTTATTTAATTAAGCAAATTATTTTATACTTTATATAAATTTTAAGATGCTTGTATGCTTTCAAAAGAGGAAATATTTAAAGAATATCTAACATCGAGAAAATTGAAATTTACAGCCGAAAGACAGGCGATTTTAGATCGGGTGTTTGAAAACCACAAACATTTTGAGGCAGATGAATTGTTAGTCGATCTCAGACTAAACGACATGAAAATTTCAAAGGCTACGATTTATCGTACCTTGGCCTTGCTTGTAAAAAGTGGCTTATTAAGAGAAGTTATTTTTGGTGAAAGACATGCACACTATGAACATGTGTACGGACACGAACACCATGACCATTTGGTTTGCAATAATTGTGGAAAAATAATTGAATTTACAGAACACAGGATAGAAAAGCTTCAGGAAGAAGTTTGTAGAAAGAATAAATTTACGGCAGATTCTCATCGTTTGCAAATCCAGGGTTTATGTGAAGATTGCTGGGAAAAGAACGAAAAAGCAGTGGAATAAAAATATTATTGAGACGGGGGTATAATTATGTCACGCGTATGTGAATTATGTGGGAAAAAAACTCAGGTTGGAAATCAGATAGAACGGAGAGGGTTAGCTAAGTGGAAGGGTGGTGTAGGAAAGAAAATTACCGGCAAAACAAAAAGAACGTTTAAGCCGAATTTGCAGATGGTGAGGGCTAAGATTAACGGCTCAGCAAAGAGAATCAAGGTCTGTACTCGCTGTATTAGCGCTGGCAAAGTTGTGAAAGCATCGTCGTTTCGCTAAGGCCAAGCCAATATTTTAATGAAAATTGATAAAAAGACCATTGAATATATTGCAAATCTTTCCCGGATTGAACTTTCCGATCAGGAAAAAGAAGTGTTTATTCACCAGCTCAGTGATATATTGTCCTATATAGAAAAACTGAACAATTTAAATACTGAAGATATCAAACCAATGGCACACTCCATAAATACAACCAATGTATTTAGAGAGGATACATTGGAACCGCCAATTTCAAGAGAAGACGCCCTAAACAATGCTCCTTCCGCAATGGGTGTTTTTTTTAAAGTACCAAAAGTAATTGAATAAAAATATTCAGATAATAAGAGAAGCATCTTTGAGACTCTTAGGACTTACCGCACTCCAAATAAAAGAAAAAATATTATCCAGAGAAATACAAGCGACCGAACTTGTCGGGAAGCTATTTAAATGGATAAAAGATATCGAACCGAACATTCAATCCTTCATAACAATAAATGAAAAAGAAGCCTTAGAAAAAGCCTCAGAAATTGACAAAAAGATTGCGAGTCGTCAGAAGGTAGGATCGCTTGCAGGCATTCCGATCGCCGTTAAAGATAACATCTGCACAAAAAATTTAACCACTACCTGTGCTTCAAAGATCCTTCAAAATTTCATCCCCCCTTATGATGC
>JANLHP010000009.1 GCA_024654445.1 Candidatus Curtissbacteria bacterium
GAGAATTTTTTTACGTCAACACATAAAAACCGCTAATCTAAGTGTCATTTAAATCGATCCGTACAAAAATTACACATCATTTTACAAAAAAACTTACACACACAGTCACTGGACAGACAAACGCTCCTTTTCTATTATGAAAATTGTGATTTATATTGATCGGATTAATTGATCCAATTAATTGATCAGAGTGACCATGATTATCAATCCAGGTTCAAAAATAGCTGACATCCCTGCTCTTCAGGCAAGGCTGTTGCTTAGAGCAATGAATCGAGCTTGTAATTTTGGTTTAGGATTTGATGAGGAGCTTGTAGTCAAGAAATTGAATGTCTCAAAAGTCGAGGCGAAGAAAGTAATTCAAAAACTGATTAAAGAGGGGTTTGTAGAAACAGAAACTTTAGAAGACAAATGGGATAGACGTTGGAAAACTACTATAAAGGGAAATGCATACTCTCAAGCAACTTCCGCAAAACCCATATTGAGAGCTACAGCAAATAAAAATCTGCTTAGATTCGTCACCCGGGTTAAAGAAGTGTCTATGGATCCTTACTGGCTTCATAAACCAGCTAAAATCGTTATTTTTGGAAGCTATCTCTCGGAAAAACCTCGACTCGGAGACATTGACATTGCGATGGACATGGTAAGAAAGAATGAATACATGCGCGAAGAAATCTACGATAAATTAAGAAAGAAGAAACTTGGGGCTGCGTACGCGGCGGGTAAGCAATTTAATACCTATGTAGACACCCTTTTTTGGCCGTATACAGAAACCATGAACTACCTGAAATCAAAGGACAGAACCCTGTCAATACGGAATCTCGAGGAGGAGAGACATCTGGTGGAAAGCGTGAAGCATGAAATAATTTGGGAAAACGATAAACTTTACCTCGAAAAATTTCCTGGAATTACAAAACTGATGAATTCTTAGGCTAGCGCAACGACTATAAATCTCAATTTTGTGATAAGATGGAATGGCTAAAACTACACGTCTAAGAATACCGCGTCTCGGAGTCCCCGCCCCGGGCTCCCTCTGCCCCGGTGGTGGCGCCATGCCGTCCAATATTCCCCAGCCCGCCTCGGGATCTTCGGTTCCGTTCTAAACAAATCGTATGACACAAAAGAAATTGTTACTACTCATCTCAGTCTACCTTCTCGTAGGAGTAGTTGTTTGGCTTTGGGCAAATGGAGGGTTTATTCTTCCATGGAATTGGGTTACTCGGGGTGACCTTGGTAATTTTTGGATGATACTCGGCTGGCCCATCGTACCTTTTCTTCCTTATTTGATCCGATTTTAAGCACATACTCCCTCCCGAGAAGCGGAGTTCCGCTAACTCGAACCCGTCCAGCGTCGTTGCTCAAGAACCTCCAACACTCCCTGGCTGCAAGAACCCCTCCAACTCCCCTTGTGCTCAAGGGGAGCGTCAGAAGAGATATTCGAAAACTCCTCCCTTAATGTAAGGGAGGTTGGGAGGGATACAGGATAAGCGAGGTAACAAGAGTTACAGCGAATCAACGTTTGACG
>JANLHP010000010.1 GCA_024654445.1 Candidatus Curtissbacteria bacterium
TTATCGAACCCTTGGATTTTAGCTTTAGAAAGTTGTTAAAATGTTGTACAATCCAAGCCCATAAGGTGTTATCCTAACGGGAATCGAACTAGCCTTAAATTACTGTTTATCTTTGTCCGCGAGCAACCTCACTAATTAAATGAGAAACACGATGTATCTAACGGTGTTTATCTTTTTTGAAGTAAGCTCTCGGCATTTTTATAGGCATATTTTTCCTGTACTGCCGGGTTCAGTTGTCCAATGAACGCCCGCCCAAATTCTTCAAAGTACGCCTGAACCTCTGGGTCGTAATGCCAGCCGTAATGCCCGCGGTCGGTTCCCCAGAGGAACCTATCCGGGTATTTCTCAATCTTGCTCTTCCAGAAAGCTACTTTTGTGCTTAGCATATTCTGCCAGTTTTGTTTCATGCGGGCAATGAAGTCGGCTTTGGTCGTAGCCGGGAACACGGCGTCTTTCACAAGATCGATGTCTACGCTGTAATAGAAATTGGGATATTTATCAAAATAGGTGGCAAAAATAGTGCTTGCCCAGGGAAGATCTTCTGCGGCGTGAAGAAGGAATGTAGTATTCGGAAAATCCTGGAGCACCTTTTCATATGCATACTGCTGGCTCGCGGTAAGATGCATCATCACGATCAGATGATTCTTCTCCGCTATAGCATAGAGCTCGCGCATGGCGGGATCGTCGGGGTTCACTCCGTTATAGTGAGGCAAATAAAGCGAGATTTCCCCATACCCTTTGAACAGACCTTTATTAGCAGCAAGTACCGCATTTATGTTCGAAGGAACCACAGGATAGCCGGGGAACGATACAAGCTCAATAAAAGGACTCATCGTTCCTGGATATTGCTTGTCTAAATCCTGGGCGATCTGTACTGACGTATCTTTCAAATTAATGGGGATTCCGTAAAAGGCAAATACATTCTTAATACGGGTTTTATCACTAAAAAGACATGCCACATCTTGCCGCGGCACGTCCTGGTCAATTACTGGCGCATCGGGGTTGTTGGGAATTTTGAACATTTGGGGCATATGGAAATGATCATCAATAAGCGGGCCGGTATAATAAGGAGTGTTGCTGAATTGTCTTTGCAAAGGAGCCAGATTGCATGGGGCAGCAACAGAAGGGGCTTTGTCAAGGGGATTGAGATTGTTGATTTTTGGAAAACCGCCTACGGAGGATTGCCGGAAATACCAAATACTCCCTCCTATAGCAAGCACTGCTATCACAATGATTACCAAAATAAGTTGCGAGAATCCTTTTTGATTCATAAATTTATCATACATCAAAATACATTGGCCGTGAGTCGACAATAAGCCTAACCACTTTTTCTTACGAATGGCTCATGTTATTTCAATAGTTCTTCTATTGGAACACCCAACGTTTATTTAGATTTCTCTTTTGCGGCAACTTTGTATCGAAGAATTACTCCGTCAGTCTTTAATTGTCGTGTCTCAAGTAACTCCAAGCTGGTACCCTCTGTAGGAGATTGAACAAAGTGTTACCCGCGCCAAGAATAGTCGGCGCGAGACATATGCGGATTTCGTCCACAAACTTACGCTTGAGCAGTTCTGATGTTAAATATGCGTTGCCGAAAGCATAGATGTCCTTTCCCGGTTTATTTTTTAGAGTATTGATGGCTTCCTTAAAATTCTCTTCAAGAAGACGGCTGTTGTTCTACGTCGAGCTGCATAATCAAATCGAGAGTAATATAATAGTGAAGACCTATTTTTACTTTGGTAATAAGAGGAATTTACGGATCTTGGAGATATGATTTGATATAGTCATCGTGCTTAAATAGGCCCGAGCCAATTACGGTCCCCAGCTCCAAATGCCCGCATAGCTCAACGGATATCAGCTGCTGACTCCGTCAGCCCTGATATTTTTGAGTTATACTCAAAAAGAGAGCACTTGGCTCGGTAATTAAAAAACACTGGGCCCGCATAGCTCAACGGATAGAGCACTCGCGTTCTAAGCGATTGGTTGGGGGTTCGAATCCCTCTGCGGGCACTCGTCAGAACTAGACTTTTTGGTTTCATGAAGTTATAAATAACTCCGCTCAACCTTTAGTCTGTTCTTCCTTTCCAAAATTCTTCGAATTTTGGGATATTTGTCAAAATCCTTTGAATTTTGAAGAGGAGAAATGACGGAATGGTAAACGGTTCTGCATATGGCAGAATGTTTAAAGTGAAGTCCAAGGCCCGCAGTTCTGCATTGCAGAACGAGGACCGCATGGCACTGAATATTTCGACGAGGTGGCTGTAGCTCAGTCTGGTAGAGCGCTGGCTTGTGGTAAACATTTAGATTGGCATTTTAGTTTTCGAACTTTAACATGACGGGGTATGCCCTGGTTGGATTGCAGGATTTGTGGTAAGAAGTTTTACGGTAAGCCTAGACATATAAAGATTGGGTGGGGTAAATACTGCTCCGATAAATGCAAATTTGTGGCCCAAAAAAAGGGTATTAACGTATATTGCAGTTATTGTAAAAGATCTCTGTATAGAGCGCCCAGAGCTATGTCTAGGTCAAAAAGCGGGCTTTTCTTTTGCAACCGTTCTTGTCATGCCAGCTGGAGAAACACAAACATTCGCATTGGAGAAAATCATCCGAATTGGCTGACAGGGATAAGTGCTTATCGTAGAATTATGTTGAAGAGTGCAAAAGAATTAAAATGTGGTAAATGCGATTTAAATGATGAGAGAGTGTTAATTGTTCATCACAAAGATCGAAATAGGAGTAATAACGGTCTCTTGAATTTAGAATTATTATGCAGGAATTGTCATTATTTGAGGCACAATTTTGAGAAATAATGGTGGGTGTAGCTCAGTTGGTAAGAGCGTCCCCCTGTGAAGGGGAAGGTCGGGGGTTCGAGTCCCCTCACCCACCCACTTAATATAAAAAACTATGCCAAACATCAAAGGGTAAACATGGAGGTGAAAATAAATGAATAAAAAGCAAGTAGTCAACACGAAGTCCAAGACGTTCACGGACGAGGAACGAGCTGCGATAAAGGAGAGGGCCCAAGAGCTGGCGACTAAGACGGACGGGGAAAGCGCCGTGCTCGCTAAGATCGCCGAGATGCAGGGGTCTGATCGCGCCATGGCCCAGCGGTTCCATACTATTATAAAAGCCAACGCCCCAACGCTCATGCCGAAAACCTGGTATGGGATGCCTGCGTATGCAAATCGCGACGGCAAGGTCGTCTGTTTCTTCCAAAGCGCGCAGAAGTTCAAATCGAGGTACGCGACGCTTGGCTTTGACGACTCGGCAAACCTTGACGAAGGCTCCATGTGGCCGACCTCCTTCGCGTTGAAGAAGTTGACTCCCGCCGAAGAGGCTAGGATTGCCGCGCTCGTAAAGAAAGCGGTGGGCTGAGGACTGAGCTCGCAGGTCTAACCTTTTTAGTGCGTCTCGCTAAGGGTCTAAATTTGGACTTTCCGATTTTAGCATTGCTGGGAGAGTACTGTAATAAGTCCTGCGTCGTTCGGTAGCCTACCCAAATTTCCGTTTAAGGCTATCACCTTGCTATAATCCCCAACATGTCAAAAGAAGGTTCGCCATGGGATCAGGCATTTCGCGACGTGCCGAGGAGATGGTACGAAGTAAATCCGTGGGTTAATCGCGCTTTGTCGGTAGGTAGCGCTTTGTTGATAAACTTCGCGAACGAACGGACAATCGATGCTGATTCTATTCCTGCAGGTGTTGCTTCCGCGAGCTTTTACTTACTTTGGGCTTTTGCAGACAGATACTCTACTCGCGAGATCCTTAAAGAAAACATAAAAGCAGCAGAGGTCGGAATACAGGAACTTTACACAGAATCGAACCCTTTAACACCCGACCTCAAAGATCCTAATAAAGCGATAACAAGCAAACGGTGGTTTGCTTTAGATTCCGCCGCAACTACGATTGCCGTTTTAGTGCCAGGGTATGGCGTGGGCTTCGGGCTGAGTGAAGCTCATGCGACTTTTAACAATTGGAGAATCAGAAAGAGAACTAAGAGAGCGATCGAAATTGCCCAAGCCGAAAAGTGAATGATCTTACTATTACCTCGGTAAAATTTGGTTTTCGTAGATAAAGTTGGCGATTTCGTGGCCAATGAAGTCTACTCCTTCGAATGACGGATGAATATAATCGTTGGGATTAATGTATTTTAAGTCTCCATCGCCTTGCTCATTTTTCGATTTCTCGTAGATGTTAACAACTGGAATATTATGAGATTTAGCGTAAGCAATATGATTTTCTATGTACGCCATCCTCTCCTCCGCTTGTTTGACTCTTGCTTCGATCGGAATATCGACAATTACTTTTTTGGCGTAGTTTTGTTTGTTGGGTGCAATCGTTGCGACAAAAACAATTGCGGAATTTGGCTTCGTCGTAATTAATGTCTCCATAAGCTTGTTTAGTTCTTCTGTTTGCTTCTTGATCCCCTCCTCTGTTCCGAACTGGGACAAGGGGTTATATCCGAACGATTCGACCAAGATTAGATCAAAATTCCGAGAAAGAAGCGGCTCGAAGGTTGAATCCCAGTAGGTAGTTTTTTCTGTTAGTTGTTTGTCTATTTCGAGAATACTCATAGACCTTGCATAATTGTCGATCACGACTCCGATGTTATGAGGCTTGTATAGCACGTTTATAAATTCGCTGAAAGTTCCGCCATTTGGGCCGAGCGCGTGAGTCATCGAATCGCCGACCATAACGATGCTGTATTGACTTTTCTTTGCGATTTTAGGAGAGGTATAAGTCTCGAAAATAAATGGTGAGGGTGAAGGGACTAGGGTTTTTGCATCTCCCGTTGTTCGATTTGGATTATTGAGACCTGGAACTTCGGACTTTACTAGATAATACGACCCGACTGTTATTGCGATTGCCGGAAGCAGGAGCGCGAGGATTGGGGCAAAACCTTTCATTCTTTAAATATATCAAAGATGGCTGCAGGCATGTTGGTAAAACCGGCTATTTTTAGCATTGTTTTGGCCCTATAGTTTGACTATTTTTAGAGTCACATTGTATAATTATGGCCCTATGGTCGAAGCCTCAAATGTTTCTTCCGAAGTTGGCCATCTTGTCGAGGCCTTAAGGACCTTGACCGTTCCAGCCAAGTTGGACAGACAACTTCTTTTAGAGCAAGTAATATCATCTAAACAATCTAATCAAGATTTTGAATATCCTACTTTTGACGAGGTCGAGCAAGCTCAGCTTGCCAGAATTGTGGACGTTTTGTCGGGTCAAGAGACAGCCCATCTCGCTGAAGGGGGCTTTATAACGCTTGCCATGATCAGGCCGAGTGCTGATGGTAGCGAACCTAAAAGTGAGCTTTTTGGACTAACCGATAGTGAAGCTGCTCAAAGGATAATTCAGACGATTATTGATGAACGCGGTGAGGACTTAGAGCCAATTTTAGTTTTACCTGTGGTTTTTTCTAGCGAAATGGTGGAAGAGTTTTATAAGGGTGAACCGAAGGCTAATCAGGAAAAAGTTGCCCCTATTCGTGACCCAAACCGTGAGAGGTTCCAAAATAGGTGGGAAGAGTTCGTTGATTTGATGTTAAGCGGACCTTCGACGGTTGTTATCTTTTACTCCCCTGATGCTCTAGCTGTTGAAAGGTGGAGAAAAGTACTGGGGAGAAACTGGAGAGTGAAACAAAATCCTCCGGATACTATACGTTATCGATTTGCAAAGGCTGACACTCACAATAATATTGGGCACGGAAGCGACTCGCCAGGGTCAGTACAGAGAGAGCTAGGGATAATAGTTGATCATTTAAGATCAAAGTTGTAAATTAGAGCAAAGGGCATATCAGTAAAGTAGCAAATTTAAGCTATGAAGGAAGCAGTTAATCCACTGCCTGATATTAAAAATTACCTGAGCAGAACTCTCGAAAACGAGGGTTTTGTTTTTTATGATAAACCGGGCGCTGACTCAAGCACAGGCGTTCCTGGTAGATGGCTGCTTCGATCAGAACCTGCGTCCAGGTTAAAAACTTCAGATTATGTTTTAAACCCGCAAACAGGTCAAAATGCTTCTTATGGCGTTTTCCTTGCTAATTCGTTTGCAGCACTTCCAATTCATCCTGATTGCGCATTTTACTTATTCGAGCGTGATTTGCTTTCGACAGTCTGGTTGACCATTGGCTCTGCCGATTGGAACGAGAAGATTAAAAAAGTCTGTGAAGAGAAAGGTTTAAATCCTGCTTCAATTTCTGGCTACGATGTTGCAGAAAGAACTTTGTACGAGCAGAATGCCACTTTTAGTCCCAGGACGGATATTTGCACAGTTCCACGGTGCGTGGAGGCGGTGGAAGCAGTGAAAGTTTACATTCCGCCATCAGCGGAATCTATTACAGAATCTATATGGTGGGGTGTTAGGGGGAAGTTAGGCAAGGTTGCTTAGGTGATCGAGATTGCAACAGTTTCAGAATGATGAGTGAAAAACGTGACGAGGTCGACCTTCGTACATATGCTTATCCCGAGACACATCGGTTTCTACTCGACGCAATAGCCGAAGGAGCCCACTTAGTCGAGCCGGATAATCCGCGACTGGAATGGACACGAAACAAAAATATACTCGGCATTTACTTCGGGTCAAAGGCGAGTGCGGAGGATATTGGAAAAATGTATGGTATTTCTGGATCAAGGGTGAAGCAAATAATCGCATCCACAACTCGCAGGTTAATTCGAAATTCTTCGCCGGAGTTGAGAGAAAGAAGAGGCACGATCCTCTTCATTAAGCGTCAGTTTTAGATTATTGATCCGGCAATTTGTCCAGCAGTGGTTTGGCGTTTTTGTAAATGACTTGGTATTTGTAGGGGTGGTATAGGAATGCAGCCGGAGTTTCGTCTACTAGAACCCTTTGAAAATCCTGGTAAAGTTCTTTTCTTTTTTCGTCATCGTTTGTGTCCCTTGCATCTTCTAAAAGTTTATCGATTCTTGGGTTTTTAAATTTAGTAATATTGGTAGATTTTTGAGTAGAGTGCCAAAGGCCGTATTGGTCGATATTACTAGAAACCTCGTTGATTGCCAGAAGAGCTTGGAATTCGCGAGGAAGGGCTTTCTCTTCTTTTATGTTTGTAGTTACACCAATATCTCCCCAATCTTCTTTGATCGAATTTGCGATGTCTGTGAATCCACCGATTACAGAAAGCGTTATTGTGGGATTCGTGGAGCCTGATTTGGCGAGTAGCTCTTTAGCTCTACCTGTATTGTAATCGAACCTTTTGACCTGGTCGTTGTAGACCCAACTTGAAGGCGAATTGGGGCCAGAGGCACTTTCGCCATCAAATGCCGATTTGTCTATCGCATGGGTTAATGCCTGTCTAAGTTCCTTTGACGTCAGGTTCGGATCTTCTGTGTTGTAGAAAATAGTGATTACTTCTTTTTCCTCGACGGTTCTTTGAACTTCTAGATTAGGCCACGAATTGAATATGCTCGCGTTTGCAACCGCAGCAGATTTAACTTCGCCCATTTTAATGGCTTCTGTTAGCTGATCTTCCCTTTGGTAAAACTTGATGTCGACTTGAGGAAGATTTTTGTCTTTAGGCGCGAGGCTTATTTTTTGGATTATTTCGTCCGACCTGTCGAGGTCCACAATTCGATAGTGTCCCGTTCCGTAAAACGATTCGGCTTTAAAAACCGGTCTGTTTAAGGCATTGGGGAAAGATGATATTTTATTGGGCAATTTGAATTCGATCGCTTTATTGTTAAGCGCTGTAATTTGCACATTTTCGATTGCGATCCTTATGTCTTTTGCTTCAACTGGTGTGTCATCGTGCCATCTTAAATTGTCTTTAAGGAAGACGACATATGTTTTGCCGTCTTCGGAAACCGTCCAGTGAGAAGCAAGCGCGGGTACAGGTTTTCCCGACTCGTCGACTGCGATTAAAGGTTCTGTTGCAAGATTTAAGATTTCTGCGGGAACGTCTTCGAGTGTGTAGGAGCCAGTATAGCCAATTGTTAAAACATTGGATCTTGCCATTTTGGACCAAGTGAAGCTAAGCAGCCAGATAAATGCCGCAATGGATACGAGTCCGATAAATACTCTTAATTTGTATCTGTGGAAGTAAGCTTTGGTGAGATTAAACCAGAATTTAATCTTTCTGACCCTTGCTTTTGGTGAGATCATTTAGACCACAACCTGAATTAGGGAAAGGACAAGGAATGAAAAACCCAGAAATATAGTGAGATAGATAAAAAGCTTTTCGACTCCCCTTTTAGACCGATAGAATCCTCCTTGGCCTCCGAAAGCGCCAGAAAGGCCGGAGCCTTTAGCCTGAAGCAAGATTACCGTAATAAGGGAAGTCGCGACTATTATTTGAAGAATAAACAATAAGTTTTGCATTTTATTTTAGATGGTGCTTTCTATATATTTTGCGACTTTCCCGCTATCGTGATACAGGGGATACGAGCTGTTTACAAAATCATCTCCTGTGATTTCGTCTTCGTAGCCTTTTAGGTTTTTAATATCGTATTCCACGTAAGTATATTTTAGTTTTTTTGGTATTTGTGCGTCGGTGTTGGTATTTGCGAGTATTCTATCAAATATTTTACCCCCAAGGTGTCTTTCGAGGGCTTTCAGGTAATCGGATACCTTAAAACCTGCTGTTTCGAAAGGCTTATTTGTTGTGTTTACAATGAAGATTTTTTGAGCAGTTGATTCTTTTAGTTCTTTTGTAATTTCGGGAACGATTAGAACTGGAATAACCGTGGTAAAAAGATCTCCAGGGCCCGCGATTATTATGTCTGCTTCTTTGATGGCTTTAACGGCGCCGCTATATGCTTCTATATTTGGTGGGTCGAGGTGAACTTCCTCGAGCACTCTGCCGTCGCCGTACTTACCAAGATCCATGTTTTGCTCGCCGTAAACTTTTTTCCCTTTTTTAGTTTTTCCCCAGATGTTAACGTCGCCTAGAGTTGCGGGAAGTACTTTTCCTTTAGCAGAAATAATTTTGGAAAATTCAACGAGGGCTTTGGTTGTGTCCCCTTTATAAATGTCTGTCAGCGCGACGAAAATAAGGTTACCGAGCTTGTGGCCGCCTAAATCAGTATCCTTGCCGTATCTTTTACCCGCAAAGCGGTAGAGAAAAAGCTCGGTTAGAGTCGATTCTTCTTCGGAAAGCGCGGCTAGACAGTTGACAAGGTCTCCAGCGGGGGGAACGGAAAACGCGCGTCTTAGACGCCCTGCAGAGCCTCCATCGTCGGCCATAGAGACGATCGCGGTCAGATTATATGGATAGCTTCTAAGCCCCTTTAATATCTGTGCAGTCCCAACACCGCCACCGAGGCAAACTACGTTTAAATTCTTGGGTGGGAGCTCTAGATAATGCCTGAAAAATTGTCTAAACACTAGGGGTAATGATACCAAATTTCGAAAAAAGTAGCACAAGATTAAATTCTAAATCACAAATTCCAAAACTCAAATAAATTTTAAACTCTTAATTCTTAATTTATATTCAATTTTAAAATGATTTAATTTCGTAAAATTTAAACATTTAGATTTGATTAAAAATTAGAAATTTTAAATTAGAAATTATTTGAATTGTTTGGTATTTAGTGCTTGGTTTTTTGATTATTGATTCCAAGCTTGCGGAATCTTACTCAAAAATGAGGTGAAGTATCTTTTGGATGACCGTAATTATTGCTGCAACTGCCAGGATTGCCAAGGGTAGAGTTAGGTTGACAGGAGGAATTATAACTCCCTGAAAGTTGGCTCCGGGGAAGTCATATGTGCCTATTGAAAAGCCGGGCAGAAATCTTGTGTAGGCGAAAATTAAAGCTAGGTTAAGTCCGAACGAAACAAAGGAAATTGTAAGAATATTGATAGGGATGAGGACTAGAGAGAAAATTGGACGGATAATAAGCGCGGTTATTATGAAGCCCCCTATTACGATCGGAAGATTTTTTGGGTCTTGACCAATGTTTATTGTCGGGACGAGGGTGAATGCAATATAGAATGCGAGGGAAGAGATTATTATTGATTTTAGGATGTGGCGCATGGACAGATTTGTGTTCACATTTATATTAGCAAAAAACTTGTAAGTGGAACAATCAGAACACTACTTACTGATCATGTCTTTTGAGCGAAGCAGGCGATGGTAGGTATTGGCGAAGCGGTGAGCTTCGTCGCGGAGCGCTTGAACGAGTTGGCGGGCAGGACTTTCTTTCGGGAGGCTAATTGGAAGAACCTTGTCTTGGGTGTAAATTTCTTCGAGTCTTTTGGCGAGGCCAATTATTTTTACACTCTTTATTTTGTATTTGATTGCTATTGAAAGTGCAGCATTTAATTGCCCCCTACCTCCGTCGATAATCATAACGTCAGCCAGCGGCCAGTCGTTTTTGAATCTTCGCGCTAGCACTTCTCTGTGCATCTCATAATCGTTAGGCTTATGGGTAAATTTGATTTTGAACCTTCTGTATTGATCCTTGGCTACTTTTCCATTGACAAAAACAACCATTGAACCGGTCGCTAATTTTCCCGAAATATTTGCAATGTCATAGCACTCGATTCTTTTGGGAATTTTGGGGAGTTCCAGGACTTCTTGAAGATCTTTCAATCTGGTCAAGCTCAGGTCATCGACGAGTGCCGGGTTTTGGAGGAATTCTTGAGGAGCGTGATATGTAGTCGTAAGATACTGGAGTCTTTCGATTTTCTTTTTGATATCCTGGGCTTTTTCGAATTGCTGAGCCTTGGCGTAGGCGGTCATTTCGTGCGTTAGATCGCGAATTAGAGATTTTATGTTTCCCTTAAGTAGTTTTTTGATTCTCCGGATATTTTTAAAGTATTCGGCTTTTGCTTCTTCTGATTGATAAGGATAAGGACACAGGCCGAGATGTACGTAAAGGCAAGGTTTTTTGGGATTCTTGTGGTGACAGTACGGAAATATTCTCCTTATGATCCGCAGAATTTCCTTGGTGACCTTAATGGATGGAAAGGGGCCGACGACGAAGTTTTTTCGTGATGGTTTTTCTTTTCGAACGAGGGTGACAAGTGGGATAGGGTCGTTTGTAATCTTGATGTAAATTGGGCTCTTGTCGTCTTTGGCTTCGATATTGAAAAACGGTTTGTGCTCACGGATTAACTCTGCTTCAAGAAGAAGTGCTTCGAACTCGGAAAAAACCTTAATGTGGTCGATCGATCTTATTTTTTTGACGAGCAGATCGGTTTTGGGCCCAAGATTTTTATTCGCGAAATAAGAAGAAACTCTTTTTTTTAAAGATACGGATTTGCCAACGTACAGAAGTTTGCCTTCATCGTCGTAAAATTTATAGATGCCGGGTTCATCCGGCAAGACGGCAATTTGTGCCTTGATACTTTTCATGGATTTTCTATTTTACTCTATTTTGGTGAGCCAAAGGAGTAAAAACGGGAGATTTAAGGTG
>JANLHP010000011.1 GCA_024654445.1 Candidatus Curtissbacteria bacterium
GCTCCGCGGGTAGGATTCGAACCTACGACCAATCGCTTAACAGGCGAGCGCTCTACCACTGAGCTACCGCGGAACGTCAAACGTTCCAGTCGCGTTTGACGCGACGGATCGTGATCGAAGCCAATTTTAACATTGTGGGGTAGGGTATTCAATCGACCTTAAAGTAATTTTGACTTCTGCTAAATACGCTTCTATAATCGCAGCCTATGCCTGAACAAGGACCGGCTTCTACTAGTAGAATATTTACGGACAGGTACGCTTTTGATTATGAAGCAGTGTCTGCCGTGCAGCCACGAACGTGGGAAATTGGCTCTAAACGGTTAGTCGAATTGCTTCCGCCGGAAAACGGTGATACTGTTTTGGAAATAGGCGCAGGCACAGGTAATTCGACAATAGAAATTGCAAGCGCGAATCCTCAAATAGGCAGGTAATTGCCTTGGAATTTAGTGAAGGTTTTGCCAGACTGAGTTGGTATAAATTTGGGTTACAAAATATGGATTTGCCTGCGGATCTAGATCCAGGCGCACGTGCTTATATTGAAGAAGTAAAAGAAAGAGCTATAAGCACGGGGGTGGATGTAAATTTCGGTTTAGCAAGAGCCGAATCATTACCGATCCGAAGTGGATCTATGAACAAAATCTACATGTCTCAAGTAATTCACTGGTTGGCTTTTGCCGATGATGATGTTTTTGGAGAAAACGTTGATCATGTAAATGAATCAATTTCGGAATTCCATAGAGTACTTCGGAGTGGCGGGCAAATAGTTTTAGATACTAGCGGGCATCAAACAGGCTTGGAAGATCACCAGTTAAATGGCGTAAGGCTGAAAGATACGCATGTTCTTAGTCATCCTTTTTACAGAGCGTTTATATTAATATCAGATTGACTGAACGAGATTTACATAGATTGAAGGTTAAAGCGGCTAGAGAAGGAATTCCCTATCAAACACTTGCAGCTTCACTAATTCATAGGGCTACCGCCGAATAAGCAAGCTTTTCTACGAATAAGGAGAGCTAGCTTGCAACAAATTAAATTGTGATAATGATAAAAACTTACCTTCGTATTCCGGATGAGCTAAATGAAAGGGTTACGCGTATTGCAAAAGCTAAAAAAGTGAGTAAGGCCGAAATTTTTAGAAAAGCTTTAGAAATAGGTATTGAAAAGAATAAGCCAAAGAAAAATGATTTCAAGCTTACCTCCGATTTGTAATAGGGTTCGAACTTCGTCTACGAGGCTGAGCCAGCTATTTTTAGCCTCAAATTTTGATACCCCGAGTTGGACGATTGAGTCTCTGTGATGATTTTTATAATCAGCTGGGAAAGCTAGGAGTAACAGCTAATAATATGATCTGATCGAAGTTTTTTTGTTAAATATTATTTTTAGGTTCGTTTACACTTTCAACAATTTTTTTAATCTCTGTGTTATTGGGTACATATACGAATTTATGCCCTTTTTTCATTCTTGTTAGGTAGCCTTGTTTTACCAGATTTTTAAGATCGTCGCTTGCAGTTTGCTGAACTATTAAATTTTTTGTTTGATGTATCGCTACGTCCGTAACTTTCCCAGGATTTTTATAGAAATAATGTAATAGGCCAACTTGTCGTTCGTTTAATTCAGACAAATGAGATGCAAATAATTTAAGTGAATTCTCTTCCTCAATTTTTTTGTTAAGATATTCAATAAATTCGTCTATTGCTCTATAAATTACCTTCAATTTATATATTAAAAAATATGTTAGATCTTCTTCGTCGTATTCACTATGTAGATAAGCATTACTGTATTCTGTTTTTGATTTATTGATGATTCTGGAAACTGATAAATACTGAAACAGCCAATAGTTCTTTTTAAGTAAATACCAATAGAATATAGCTCTAGCTGTTCTTCCATTACCATCTACAAACGGGTGTAGAAAGCCTATCCAAAAATGTAGTATGGATGCTTTGATTACTGGGTGTACAAAATTATCTTCATTTTCATCATCATTGGCGTAGGCGATTAATCTCTCAATTTCTTTATCGACGAAGGCTCTTTTTGGCGGAATATAAGAGCTTATACCTGTTGCAGCGTCTACGACGTGAATTTGGTCATCATCAGTTCTTAATCTACCTGAATCTTTAGGATCATCTAATGTGTTAACTGTTATATTTTTTTGAATATCTATCAACATGTTTAAACTTAAATCTAAATCTTTCCATTCTTCGAGTCGTTGCATTACTTGGTAGTTGTTTATAATCATTTGTTCACTTCTTGTTTTTGGCATTCTATTGGTTAAGATCATTTGTTTTGCGACTTTTCTAGAGGTATTTGCACCCTCAATTTGGCTTGAGGCAATTGCTTCTTCAGATATACTACTTAAGATAAACTGATTCTTTTGTTTAGAGTCTGGTTTTCCTAAGCGGGCAGAAATGTATCCACTGGCATTTGAATCGATGTAACTTAGTTTTTGATACATAGATTTGGTTAAGTTGAAAGTGAATTTTGATTCTTGTATGGATTCAATCGGAGTTGTTTCTCTGTTTGACATTCTTGTGAACTTAAGATATGCCCAAGCTTCTTCGGGGGAGATTCCGTCTGGTATTTTGTAATGTTTAAATTTATCCCAGTGGACATATTCTTTTTGAGCGTGCTGTATAAGAATTTGTAAGTCTTTAGAGCTAATAATTTTCTTAAAGAATTCAGTTGAGAGTACTTTTTTCCAAGAAGGTGGTTTAAATTTGAAATTGTTCATCTGCTAATTAACTACTAAAACTAATGGAATTAGTAGTTGATTAGATATTATAGTAACTCAACTACTAAAATAAGTCAAATTAGTAGAAAATTATTTGGGCTACTAAGGTTCGTTTTTGAACTATCGAAAATAGGTTCTAACTTTGTCCACGAGGTGGAGCAAAATTTAATTATTTTGATGAATATAGCGCTTTGTTTTGAGTAAGCACAGAATACATCAGGCAATCCTCCGCTTTTTTGAGATCATTTTTAGCTTCGAGGGTGGCATTTATTTTTTTTATTAACTTTTTTAAATATTGATCATCTGTCTTTCCTAATTCTTTAGTCCAGCGTTCGGCTTCTTCTGAAAACCTTTTAGCATTATCCTTTGACCCTCTTTGAATCGAAGTTGTGATCCTTTTTAAATCCATTGAAAGTGAGAGTAATGTTACTTTGTCCATATCAGAGCAAAGAAAAATTTTGTTAACTGTTCAAATATTTGTCTTTTTTCGGGATCTTGGATTTCATTAGAAAGATTATTGTCATTTGGTCTAATATTTATCATTGAATTATTGTCGATTGCAAGCGATGTGAGATCTATTCCTCCGCCCCAAAGGTCAGATTGAGTAGAGCCTTGTTTTAAAAGAATTGCTTCGTTTTCAAAATGGCGGTTTGCTCCTGCCGAGCAGACTTTTTTCTCTATATCAATCACGGTTTTAATATAAGTTTCGAATTCCTCTGAAAGTTTTTCTATCTCTTCTTTAGTATAAGGTTCTTTTTTGGTAATTATCATAGGGGTGATCATAACTTATCTGGGCAATTTTTGCTGTTGTCTTGCTTATTTCAGGCTTTCTTTTAAAAAGAAAGTTTTAGTTTTTTTGATTTCAGTTTGACTTCTTTACAGTTCTTGCTTATACTCCCGCCTTACTATGCTTCGTAAGCTTGATTCTATAATCCAAAATCTATACACGCTCTATGTTTCGAAAAGGCTAGGTTCGTGCGGAGACAATGACCTGTTTGTTACTTTCTCGAAATTTTTCGTACCCAAAAATATTCATATGGGCAGTAATGTTTTTATTAACCAACAGTGCATATTCGTCGGGGAAGAAAAAATAACTATTGGAAATAATGTAAATTTTGGATTTCGCTGTATGGTTGTTACGTCGAACAATGAGGTAGAGATCGATTCGGAAACGAAAAAAAGAACTCACTATGATGAGCCCATTGTTATCGAAGACGATGTTTGGATTGGAGCTGGCGCTATTATCTTGCCGGGCGTGACGATAGGCAAAGGGAGTGTTGTAGCGGCAGGGGCAGTTGTCACAAGAGACGTTCCAAAAAGTACATTAGTTGGGGAAGTGCCCGCGCGTATTATTAAAAATATAGAACCCGAAGATACGCTCAGGACTTTAAAGAAATACATTCATGTTCGTGTGCCTGCTCCTCTGGTGCGCTAACTAATCTCTCTTCCTTCTTGGTATACTCTCCCGTGCGAATTTTTCTTTAACGAAAGATAGGTACAGAGACAGTAGAGGCGGGTATGCTAGGACCGTTGCGTTTAGTGAAATAAATGGCAGACTTTGTTTGAGCGAAGAATAACTATAAGTTAGGATTTTTGATATACTGCTTCTACGTCGGCAAAGGTTGCCTTTAAATATCTACACCTTTTGCCCAACTTATCCAAGAAAATTTTGGCGCTTGGCTCACTGGTTACACTTCTTGTCTTTTTAACGGTTTCTAATACCGGAGCTGCGCCTCTTACTCAGACTTTCACAGCTTCTGCTGATTCTTACGTACAAGAGAACACACCCTCGACTAATTTTGGCACCGCGACTCAGGTGCGTGTAGACGGGTCGCCGCTTGTTGTGTCGGGGACGGTGTTGTCAACATCGGAATGGACTCTGCTTCCAGTGACGGAGCAGATTATTCTTCCCGCGAAGGTTCGTTCGCGCCGCAGCTAGTCGTCACAGTTCAGTCGTAATTAAGTCAGAACCTTTGCAACTTATTAATCTGTGAGTGAAGTAGGTGAACATTAGAATGGTAATCGGGAAGTTTATAAAATAATAGTAGTCGGTTGTCGGCCCTCCATAGAGGGTGAAGCCCACGAGTGGAACGATAAACCAGAGAGGAATTAGGGTCGCTAGGATTTTCTTTTTCCTATCTTTTTCGAAGACGAAAGCGAGCAAAAATATGATTGGGATTAGATATTTTAGAAACTACAGCGGGGGAATGTGAATGAGCGCTGATATTTGCGTAAAAGATTCTGGTAGCCTGTGGAGCATAAAGCGCAGATGAAAGCCAATGTAATAATCCCGCAGGAAGTTCTGGAATCTGTAGTAGTTGTCATAAGAATGACTCAGATCGCTTAACAGTGTTGGGATAAACCAGATTACGAAAAGCGGGAGCGAGAGAAGTGATAGTTTTAGGGCCTTTTTTTGTCTTTATAAAGAAAAAAGCGGGCAGATAAATAATAGGAAGAAAAACGGTAGTGAAGTGGATGTGGAAGAAGAAGCCAGATAATGCGGCAAGAAGATAGAAGTAAGCCGGTCCTAAATAAAAATCTCCGACTCCTACACGAGGGCCTTTAAGGACTGGTTGGCCTTCCAAGATGTCTCTTACTATCCATGCGTCTCTTGACTGATCCCAGCCAAATCTGAATTCATTTTCGTAATTATAAAACCTAAGATAGATACCGATTGCAATGATTGCTATAAGGAGAATTAAGGCGATGAGCTTTGGTTTAATGAAAGAGAGAGTCATTCAGGAAATTTAAAATAGTCTAAGTTAAAACACGACTGAAGACAACAATGAATTCTTACCTTCTTATTACTTAGTTTTTTGGATAGTTAATGCGATAGGGGAATATTATGTATTTCCTCGAGAGGAGGTGATATGTAATATGCAAATAGACGGAACCGGACTACTCGTGTGGTTACTTATTCTTGTTGCGGTACCCTTGCTGATCTACATGTTTCTGAGAGATATGGATGCTGAAGATCGGGAACGCAAAGATCGAGATGTTGCCGGTTCAAAGGGTGGTCAATCTGGCAGGCGCCGCGAACGGAACGGGGGAGGTGATTGATTGATCAGGTAAGCGTATAAAGAAAAAAGGTTTTTAAAAGTTAAGATAAACTTCTAATTTAAACTAGTTTTGGATCTTGTTGCTATAATCCTCGTATGAAAATGGGGGGGCCGAGTTATGTTGCCAGGCTCTTATTCCTTTTTGCTATCTACTTTACTACTGCACGACTTGGGTTGAGTATCGACGCTGTTAACGGCTTTGCAATGCTCGTCTGGCTTCCCACAGGAATATCTTTAGCCGCACTTATTATATGGGGCGTAAATTATTGGCCCGCTGTTTTTGCTGGGGCATTTCTTGTCAATTTTTTATTGGGTGTTCCGCTTCTCGCTGCGCTTGGGATAGCGGCGGGTAATACCCTGGAAGCTATAGTAGGCGCTTTCCTTCTTCGCAACGTTTTTTCACTTAATAATGCTCTCGAGCGCCTAAGGGACGTTTGGAGTTTGATCTTGGCGGGCGGGCTTTTTGCAACCGCAATAAGCGCTACGATTGGGGTTTCGAGCCTTTACGCTACTGGCGTCCTAACGTCTTTTGACTACATTCGGACATGGCTTGCGTGGTGGGTTGGGGACATGATAAGCGCACTGGTAGTTACGCCTCTTATTTTGGCCTGGAGTGTTCCACGGAGTTTCAAATACACACGATTACAAATTGGCGAATTTTTAATAGCTTCCTCGTTCTTAATATTTATGAGTTCGATGTTTTTTACCAGCCTTTTAGGGATTAATACAAGAGGACTACCTATAACTTATGTATTTTTCCCTCCTCTTATTTGGTACGCGATTAGATTTGGTCAACGAGAAGCAGTTACAGCCGTCTTTGTTCTTTTGGTGATGGCAGTTGTGGGTACGATTGGTGGTTTTGGGCCATTTGTTAAAGGGCAGCTAAACGAAAACCTTCTTCTGCTCCAAGGATTTATGGGAGTAGCCTCTGTCACTGTAATGATTTTGGCAGCACTAGTTATTGAAAGAAGAGAACATGAAAGGCGCAAGGACGACTTCATTATTATTGCGAGCCACGAACTTAAGACTCCGATTACGAGCGCAAAAATTTTTGTCCAAATACTCAAAAAGCATTTTAAAAATACTAAGGACAAGAAGCTAGTTCACTACCTCACGACGATTGAGGACCAAATAGACAAGCTGACTGATTTAATCGGGGAGTTATTGGACGTTTCTAAGGCTCATGTAGGGAAAATTATTTTGAACAAGGAAAGATTTGTTGTTGATGATTTAATTAATCAGATTGTAAATGAAATTCAGCAACACGAAAGTGGGCGCAAGATAGTGGTTAGCCATGACGCGAAGCGGAAAGTGCTTGCAGACAGGGTTCGTATTGGCCAAGTACTTGTGAACTTCATCAACAACGCACTCAAGTATTCGCCGGAAGATCGTGATGTTTATGTTTCTTCGGAGGTGTTCAACAATAAAGTTGTAGTTTACGTTAAAGATGCAGGTATCGGGATCAGACGTGAACACCAGGGCAAAATTTTCGATCGGTTTTATCGCGTTGACGATCGTGATAAAAAAGGTGGCCAAGGTTTTGGGATTGGTCTTTATATCAGCGCGGAAATAATTAGGAGACATGGGGGTTCAATCGGCGTTTCGAGCAAAAAAGACCAGGGGTCTACGTTCTTTTTTACATTGCCTATTGTTGGCAACGGGCGTAGGAGAAAGGGACAATTTCCTCTAAGATATCTGTCTGGCGGTAGATTAGTTCGGTTTTAAATCGGATTTAAATTCTTGGTATAACTTCTGAATTTTTGGATCGATGACGATCTGACAGTATGGTTGAGACTTATTGGCTTCGTAGTAGTTTTGATGGTAGTTTTCGGCTTTGTAGAAGTTTTCGAAAGGAATGATTTCGGTGACAATGGGTTGCGAGCGGGATTTTTGAGCTTCTTTTTTCGCTTTTTCTGCTGTCTTTTTTTGTGCTTCGCTGTGATAGAAGATACTTGATCTGTATTGAGTGCCAATATCTGCACCTTGTTGATTTAAAGTTGTCGGGTCGTGGAGCTTGAAAAAGACTTCAAGCAATTTCTCATAAGAAATAATATTCGGGTCAAATTCTATCTGGATGCTTTCGGCGTGGCCAGTTGTGCCTGAACATACTTGTTCGTAAGTCGGATTTTCAACTTTTCCTCCGGAATAACCATTCGTTACCGACTCGACGCCCTTTAGGCGCTTAAATATTGCTTCTGTGCACCAAAAACAGCCTCCTGCGATAGTCGCAGTTTCTTCCATATTCTTCCATTTTATCAGTCTTTGTAACGGCTAGTGTAACCTTGAGAATATCGGTAAGGGTTACGAAGCCGGTATCGTGAGGAGGTTACGTTGTTGGTGTTCAAGGTGAGATCCTTGAATTAAGGTCTCATCCTTGAACTTTTATGATTTAAGGTAGGGCATCTCTCGAAGACTCAAGGATGCCACCTTAAATGTCCCAGCACCATTTTCTTACGTTATTATTACAGGCTTCTTGTTGGTCTGAAATATTATGTTTCTATCATTTTTATATGATTAAAAAAGTAAAAGAAGGCTATCGGGTGGTAGCCGAAAGCGGACGAAACATGGGTACATATGGTTCGAGGGAAGAAGCCGAAAAAAGGCTCAAGCAGATTGAAATGTTTAAGCACCTAAAGAAAGGAAGATAGATGAGTGCACAAGAGTTCTTTTATTATTCCTTGGGAGCTGGTACCATTGTTTTGATTGCGGTGATTCTATTGGTTGCTGTCCAAGTAGTGGCTACGCTTCGGATAATTAGGAAAGTGCTGACTGACGTTAAAAGCACGACAAAAGACGTCATAGAGGTCAAAGAAGGCATAAAGATGGGTATTGCTGGGCTAATTGGATATATTTTAAAAACTTTAAGGCGAGGAGGTGAAGCGCATGTCTAATGATGACCATAAGCAGAGCTTTTCTTCGAATAAAGGAGTAAATCCGATTGTTGCCGGAGCTGTTGGTTTGGCAGTTGGAGCAGCCGCAGGAGTAGCTGCAGGTTTACTTTCGGATCGCGACAACAGAGAAAAGTTAAAGGCGAAGGGGGATGAGATAAAAGATAAAGGAGAAAAGAAGTCTCAAGAGCTTAAAGAAAAAGCAGAGGAAATGAAGGCAAAGGGCAAGAGTAAGTTGATTGCGGGCTTAGAGCAGGCAAAGGAAAAGCTGGAAGAGTCGGAAGTGAAAACAGATGGTAAAATCAAGTCTTCCTAAAGTCCAGAATAAAAAAGCAAACGTCAAGATATAATTTTCTCCCCGGTTATGATGCTCGTTTCGTATAACGTTTTACGTTAAACGTAACTAGCTTTGTTACCGTTTAACTCTCTGGCCAATTTTGTGATAATCTGTTTGAAATGACTGATACAGCTAATCTTGAAAAACTGGCAAAACTAGTTCGCTATTTCAGTTTGTTTATGACGACCAAAGCAGGCTCTGGTCACCTAACATCTTCGCTTTCTGCAACGGATATTATGGTTGCACTTTTTTTCAATAAACTTAGGTACGACCTTGCTGATGTTAAAAATCCCAACAACGATAGAGTTATTTTTTCCAAAGGTCATGCATCTCCGTTATTTTATGCGCTGTATGCAGCGGCTGGGGTGTTGGATGAAGCTGACCTGGAAAAATACAGGAAGTTCGGAAGTGAACTTGAGGGTCATCCGAGGCCCGTTTTTAAATACGCGGAAGTTGCGACGGGATCTCTAGGTCAAGGACTTTCCATAGGACTTGGTATGGCGCTTGCCGCAAACCTGGATAGCCTTTCGTATCTAACGTACGTTTTGATGGGGGACAGCGAAGTGGCTGAGGGTTCTATTTGGGAAGCAATTCAACTCGCTTCTTACTATAAGGTGGGGAATTTGGTCGGAATTATTGATGTTAACAGGCTTGGGCAAAGTACCGAAACGATGCTTGGATATAACGTTGATGCTTATAAGGCGAGAGTTGAGGCATTCGGATGGGAGGCTCATATTGTCGACGGACACAATTTTGCTGATATTCAGAACGTTTTAGATTCAATTGATGGGGAGGGCGAGAAACCGCAGATGATAATCGCCAAAACGATAAAAGGGAAAGGTATTTCTTTTTTGGAGGACAAAGAAGGTTGGCATGGGAAGGCGCTTCCGCAGGAAGATTACGAGAAAGCGGTAGCAGAACTTGGAGAAATCGATAAGAAGTTGACGGGGAAGATCAAAAAGCCAGTTGTATCAAGTATCAAGTATCAAGTATCAAGTATACAAAATACTAAATACAAAATACTAAATACAAAATACCAGTTGGGGGAAGATATTGCGACGAGGAAGGCGTATGGGGAAGCGCTGGCGGCTCTCGGTTATAAAAATACTAATATTGTGAGTTTGGACGCAGAAGTTAAAAACTCAACGTTCGCCGAAATTTTTAAAGACGCACACCCAGAAAGGTTTTTTGAGATGTTTATCGCGGAACAAAATATGGTTGGTACTGCTCTTGGTTTGTCGAGGAGAGGAAAAATTCCATTTGTTTCGACTTTCACAGCGTTTTTTACCAGAGCATTTGATCAGATCAGGATGAGTGTTTACAGCGAAGCAAATGTTAAATTTGTTGGAAGCCATGCCGGAGTTTCGATTGGGGAAGACGGACCTTCGCAGATGGGACTCGAGGATTTTGCGATGTTTAGAACTGTTTTTGGAAGCACTGTTCTTTGTCCTGCTGACGCTGTTGCTGCGGAAAAATTAGTTGAAGTTGCTGTAAGTGAAGAAGGAATTTTCTATATAAGAACGGCAAGATTTGCGACGCCCGTTATTTATGACGATAGCGAGGAGTTCAAAGTCGGAGGGAGCAAGGTTGTTAAGTCAGCTGACAGTGACAAGCTAACGATTGTTGCGTGTGGAGTGACATTATTCGAGGCGATTAAGGCTGCTGACGAGTTGGAAGGCGAGGGAATGAATGTGCGAGTAATCGACGCGTATAGCATTAAACCAATCGATGAAGAAGCTTTGAAGGCGGCTGCAAGTGAGACTGGTGGAAAAGTAGTTACGGTTGAAGATCACTACTTTGAGGGTGGCTTGGGAGATGCCGTTTTGAATGTGTTTGCGAATGTACCTAATGTGAGTGTACATAAACTTGCGGTTTCAAAGATGCCAACAAGCGGGAAAGCAGATGAATTATTGGATTATGAAGGCATTTCTTCAAAGGGGATTGTTGAAAAAGTTAAGGAAATTTTGGGAAATTGACTTAAAAACGGGGAACTGCAACTTTTGCAGTTAAAATTCAGATTATTTAGGATCTAGTTAAATAACGCCTGTTCTAACTTGACCTGCCCTAAGTATCTCACGCCTCTCGTCTTCAGTGTTTTCGGTTTTTACGATCCTTAGCCCCTCTCTTGAAGCGAGGGCAATACCTTCGACCAAATCTCTAATCTTATAGGCGCTTGATGCCTTCAGATTGTTGACGTAAATTTCCGGACCACCTGTGACGCTTTTAATGTGGATTTCACCTGTTAGAAGCCCCTTTGAGGCGTTTGCACAGGCAATGTCTGTTGCCATGATCGATATGATCTCGCTCATCCACGGACCTTTTTTGTTAATCCACACGACTCTTAGTTCCTCGATTACGATATCGCTCGGAAACAGAGCCAGCGGAAAAATCTGTTTAAACGTAGCTAGCACGCGTGACGAGTGGCGATTTTGCCCGTTTTGCCACTTTGGCGTTCTTTCAAATCTCCATCCGTCCGTTTGTGTTAAGTACTGCATTTTCACCTCCTCTCGGGTTTGATTCATGATCGCACTTGTTATACATTTTAAAGAGCGTGAAATCTATGAAAATTCTCACAAATACTTTGTTAGATTTCTTACGTCTTTTTGCCCCTTTCAGTTAAGTGGGGAAACAATTATACATTAAACTAGGCGCCGCGCAGTGAGGGCCATTACAAAAAATTTGTTAGTTTGCTAACAAAGAAGCTTACTGGTACAATAGCGCCGTGAAGCAAGCATTACTTCACAAGTTGGACAAATTCTTCGAACCATTCGAAACTCTACATTATAAAAAGGGAGAGACGATTTTAAGGGCTGGTGATCAGCCACAGGGGACTTTCTACTTGAAAAGGGGCTATGCACGTCTATACTCAATTTCTGAACAGGGAGAAGAGTTAACCCTCATTATTTTTAAGCCTGGGGACACATTTCCTATAATGTGGACCATAAACGACACCCCGAATACCCACTTTCTTGAATCGGTAACCGATTCCGTAATGTACAGGGCTCCAAAAGAAAAATTCTTGGCTTTTTTAAACGAAAACCCGGACGCATTCTTGGAACTTTTCAAGCGCGTGCTATTTAGATTTGGTGGTTTGTTGCAAATGATGGATTATCTGGCTTTTGGAAACGCGAGTGCTAAAATCGCCTCAATTTTGCTGATTTGCCTTGAACGTTTTGGGAAAGGTGATGGTGGTAAATCAACTATCGCTGTGCCTTTGACGCATATGGATATAGCAAATATGGTTGGAGTAACGAGGGAAACGGCGAGTATCGAGCTTAAGAAGATGGAGAAGAAGAATCTAATTGCTTACAAAGGTAGATTAATTGTTATTAAAAATAGAAAGGGACTACTGCGACAATCTGTTGTTAATAACGAGCATTAGCCTCAGTTTCTTACAGGGTTGACATAGCTTCCTTGGTTTGTAAATATTGAATTAGATCCTAGATTTTTAGGATCTAAGCCCTTTCAGTTAAGGTACTGGCCAGTACTCTTTAAGA